>WRDH01000028.1 GCA_009783555.1 Oscillospiraceae bacterium | reverse complement strand
GTAAAAAAATGAAGCCAAAAGCCACTTATTTCAAGGGTAAGCAAATATGTAAGCAAACGTAAAAGGAACCCCCGGTGCGACTGCCACATGATTTCTCATGCTGGTGAAACCACCCTCGCATTAACCGGCGACGTTCCCTCTATCTTCATTATACACAAATTGCTTAGAATTGCAATATTTTTTTTGCTTTTCATATCCCAATTGCAAAACAGTAAAAGTTATTTACGCAAGATATGATATACCCTTAACGAAACTAACCGTCCCCTTGTCTACTTCACAACTTCATCATATACCGCGTGGAACGGGACATCGTGTTTACGTGCCGCTTTTTGTACGTCGTCGTATTCCGGTTTTTGTTTGGTAATGCCGAATCCTTGTGCCTTTTTTACCCGTATGTCGCCGTAATTTGTCTGTATTGTTTCGGTGGTGCGGCTCGTTGTCATACGTTGATATTTGACCGTGCGCACTCCGAGTGTTGTTGTGTGCTTAATCATTAAAATCGCCAAATCGTTGTGTAACCCTTCTGTGCATAAGCATGAGAGCATTACTGCAGGGCGGTTTTTTTTCATCATTATTGGAGTTGTATAAACATCAAGAGCACCATTTTCAAGCAGGAGCTCAAATGCCGCACCGATAGCTTCAGGCGTCATATCATCGAGATTGCAAGAGATTTCGCAGACCGTGTCAAAGTTGGAACACGGGGACGGTTCATCTGTTTCATCCCCGGCATCATCATACAAAAATGCACGTAGGCAATTTGCCGCTTCAAAGTCCTTAGTTCCCATTCCATAGCCGATTTTTCTTACAGTCATCGGAGGCATTGAACCAAACTCGTCGGAAAAATATTTCAACAAAGCAGCTCCTGTCGGCGTACAAAGCTCTCCCTCGATTTGTCCGCTGTACATAGGTATACCATCGAGTATTTCAGCCGTCGCCGGAGCGGGAACAGGCAAAACTCCATGTTCGCAGCGAATCATGCCAAAGCCGACATGTATAGGAGATGCTATGATACTTGTTATGCCAAGCAAATCTACAAGCAAGCTGCAGCCAACAACATCCACGATTGCATCTATGGAACCGACTTCATGAAAATGTATTTCTTCAAGTGAAACGCCATGCACATTAGCTTCTGCTTCACCGATAATTTTATATACACCAATTGCACTATCCTTGACATTATCAGGCAAATCAAGGTTGCTAATCAATGCAAGAATATCCTTGTACCCATATCTTTTACCAACGTGGGTGTGGGAGCGCGAGTGTTTGTGAGAATGATCATCGTGATCAGGATTATGTTTATGCGAGTGGTCATGATTATGATTATTCTGACCTGTGTAATTATGACTGTGAACATCCTGACTTTCTTCTTCAACACCATCTACAATAACAGAAATATGCGTACCCTTTATCCCGCATTTGGTCACATCTTTATATTTTATCTTGACATTCGGCAGGTTTAGCTTCTCCATTTTTGTATGAAACCCGGTTTTATCAGTCAACAATTCATACAGCGCCGCCATAACCATATTACCGGACGCACCCATATTACATTGCAGATATAGCTTCATCAATATTTACTCCCTTGTTTCTCTAATCCCCGATGTGGTTTATTAAGCTCGAAATATAACCGCCACAGAAGCCGTTGTCTATATTCACCACGCTTATATTCCCCGAACACGCATTTAGCATAGTTAAAAGTGCTGACAAACCGCCGAAGTTTGCGCCATAGCCTACGCTTGCAGGAACCGCAATTACGGGGCATGCTACCAGACCGCCTATTACGGATGGTAAGGCACCTTCCATGCCGGCAACCACTACTACTACACGTGCTCTCATAATAACATCAAGATGACCAAGCAGACGGTGCAGACCTGCAACACCAACATCATAAAGTCTTTCCACTTTATTTCCAAGAGTTTCTGCGGTAACTGCCGCTTCTTCCGCCACCGGGATGTCGCTTGTACCGGCTGCGGCTATAACAATCAAACCATGTGGTGAAGGCTCGGGTTCACGTTCGCAGATACCTATACGGGAAACAGGGTCGTACCACATGTTAGGGAGTTCTTTTTGAACCTTGGTTGCTTTTTTTTGAGATATACGAGTCACCATGATGTTTTTCTGTCCCGCTCCATCATAGTTTTCATTATTCCAACTATTTGTTCGGTTGTTTTACCCTCGCCGAATATAACTTCGTTAATACCATGACGCAGTCCGCGGTGATGGTCAATCATTGCATATCCGACATCCTCGAAAGGATCTTTTTTGAGCTGCAAAACTGCCTCATCGGGTGAAACCTCACCGTTTTTAACTTTTTTAAGCAACTCTAATATTTTTTTTTGCTCCATTTTTATTTCCTTTCTTTGTTTTCTGTCGATGTAGGACAACCCCCGCCGCCTGTAGGCATCACCCCCTTCCACGGAAGGGGGCTCTTTTATCCTTGCCCCCTTCCGTGGAAGGGGGTGCCGTCGAAGACGGTGGGGGTTGTCCTTAGTTCCTAAACTCCATATCCAGTACAACCGAACTAAAGTCACTTTCAAGTGCTTTAAATATCCTCTCGCGCGTTGCGGCTGCTTTTTTCCATTGTTTTTCAGGCATTTGTATTTTCGCTGTGTCGGGTGGTATCAGACGGACGCGGAAGTCGGAAAAGCCCATTTCAAAGAGTGCTCCTTCCGCACGTTCTATCTTGGTAAGGAATTCCCGCGTTATTGCTGTGCCTGTCGGAACTCGTGTTGCAAGGCATGCATAAGCGGGTTTGTTATGTGTGGGTAGTCCCGCTTTTTTTGATAGAATGCGGATGTTATTCTTAATAAGACCTCCATCACGTAATGGCGACACAACACCTTGTTCCCGCAATGCTTTCATTCCGGGTCTGTCGGATTCGTCGTCATCAGCATTTGTTCCATCACATAGTACAGTATATCCGTCAGCGTGAGCCAGCGCCCAAAGTCGTTCAAGGATTTTCATTTTGCAATGATAACAACGCTCTGCCGAGTTACTGACAACATCGGGTTCGCTTAATACACTCATAGTTTCTACTGTCAGAGGAATATCAAGAAGCTTAGCGATATAAACGGCTTCTTCAAACTCAAATTGCGGTTGGAATTCTGCCTTAACATAGTATGCATGCACATCTGCCCCCGCTGCTTTTGCGGCATAAAGCAAATATGACGAATCCACGCCGCCGGAAAATGCGATGGCAATACGTGGATTCTCTTCAAAAAACTGTTGTAACTGCAAAACTAGCTTATCCTTTTCTTTCTATTGCGCGTTTTGCGGCAGCAACGATATCTGCCGCAGTCAGTTCATATTCTTCGCGTAAGAAGTCTTCCGTACCGACTTGTCCGAATCTGTCTTTAACCCCGACCATTTCTATCGGTACAGGGCGAATTTTCGCTGATGCTTCTGCAATTGCAGAACCCAAGCCGCCGATTATATTATGATTTTCTGCAGTCACAAATGCTCCGGTGATACGTGCGCAATTATCGACAAGTTCAGAATCTATCGGCTTCCATGTGAACATGTCAACGATTCTTGCTGAAATATCATCAGTTTGTAGAATTGATGCTGCTTTTAGTGCTTCATAGACCATTATGCCGCTGGCGAAGATTGTTACATCAGTGCCATCGACAAGTGTATTCCCGCGTCCGATATGGAAATTTGAGCCTTCCTGATATATGGAAACGGCGTTTTTCCTCGCCATGCGGATATAAAACACACCGTAGAGACTCGCCAGTTGCCTGATTATGTCTTCAAGGATTACATTATCAGCAGGTTCAATCAATGTGATTTCAGGTATTGAACGCAAAACGCCCATATCTTCAAACGGCATATGCGTTCCGCCGTTATACGCGGCTGTAACACCCGGGTCTGAACCGACTATCCGCACATTTTGTTTTGCGTATGCAGCGGAAATCATTATTTGGTCGCAAACACGTCTTGACGCAAAACAACCGAAGGTGTGTGCAAACGGGACTTTGCCCATTGCCGACAATCCTGCTGCAACTCCTATCATATTAGCTTCGGCAACGCCGCAGTTAAAAGCCCTGTCCGGAAATCTTTGGAAAAACGGCTTCATACCCGACGAACTTACTAAATCCGCATCGAGTGCTACTATATCTTCATTTCCGATTGCAAGATCCAAGAGTGTATCACAATAGACTTCCCTCATCATCCTAGGGTTCTTTTCAAAAACATCATGTATTGTAAACATTTACTTTTCCCCCATTAACCTTTATTGGCAAGATCGCGGACTTCCTTGAGTCTATCTTCCGCTTCTTTTATAGCCTTTTCCATCTCCTCAGGCGTGAAGTTCATATGGTGGTTGCTTGCTATACCTGCGGCGAAGCTACACCCATAACCTTTTATGGTGTCCAGAATTATTGCACTCGGTGCGTCTTTATACCGTTTTGCGTCCACAATTGCCGCCTTGATTTTACCGGGGTCGTGCCCTTCAACTGTTTGCGAGTGCCACCCGAATGCCTTGAATTTCTCCGCAATGTCACCCATATCAATGATGTCTTTTGTAAATCCGTCAAGCTGTTGTTTATTCCAGTCAATTAGTGCAATAAGGCTTCCGATTTCTTTGTGTGCAGCAAACATTGCTCCTTCCCAAACCTGTCCTTCATTGCATTCGCCGTCGCCGAGGATAAGGTAGGTGAAGTTATTGATATTGTTTAAACGACTACCGAGAGCCAGCCCTATGGCTGTCGACATTCCTTGCCCCAAAGAACCTGTTGTCATGTCTATGCCGATTGTTTTGTGCATGTCGCAATGACTCGGAAGGCTTCCGCCGCCTTGATTAAGTTGGAGCAATACTTCTTTCGGGAAATAACCACGCAAGCAAAGCGTTGCATAAAGTGCAGGTCCGGCGTGCCCTTTTGACAAAACAAGCCTATCCCTGTCCGGCATGTTCGGGTTATTGGGGTCGCTTCTTAGTTCGCCGCCATATAAGGCTGCAAGAGCTTCAATAATAGACATTGCACCCCCGACATGTCCAAAACCAATGTTGGCGAATGTCTGAAGCGTTACAAGGCGAATACTCTCCGCCACAACCTTGAGATCCAGTGTGTCCTTTTCTAAACTCATATCGTCACTCATTCCTCTCTTTTATAATACTACCTTACCTGATAAATAACTAACCAAATTATTTATAGGTATTCGCTCTTGAGCCATAGTATCTCTGTCGCGGACTGTTACGCAGTTGTCCGTTTCGGAGTCGAAGTCATAGGTCAGGCAAAATGGTGTGCCTATCTCGTCTTGACGTCTGTAACGTTTTCCGATTGAGCCGCTGTCATCAAAATCGATCATAAAGCTTTTACTTAATACTGCAAGTATATCCTCTGCTTTTGCAGAGAGCTTCTTGGATAACGGCAGAATAGCGCATTTAAACGGAGCAAGTGCAGGATGTAAGCGCAATACTGTGCGGACATCATTTTTCTCAGCATCGACAACTTCTTCGTCATATGCATCTACAAGAACAGATAATAGCAAACGGTCAACCCCCAGTGCCGGCTCTATAACAAACGGAATAAACTTCTCGTTTGTTTCCTGGTCGAAATACTCCATGCTTTCGCCGGAATGTGTCTGATGTGCGGTGAGGTCATAATCTGTACGATTTGCAAGACCCCAAAGCTCACCCCATCCAAACGGGAAAAGAAACTCAAAGTCGGTCGTTGCTTTTGAGTAATGAGACAACTCCTCATCTTCGTGATCTCGCAAACGTATGTTCTCATCACGAAGTCCGAGTGAGAGCAGCCAGTTGTGGCAGAATGTACGCCAATAATCAAACCATTCGAGATCTGTTCCTTCTTTACAGAAAAACTGCATTTCCATTTGCTCAAACTCGCGTGTACGGAAAATAAAATTGCCGGGGGTTATCTCATTTCGGAAGGATTTGCCTATTTGACCTATGCCAAAAGGAATTTTACGCCTTGTTGTACGCTGGACGTTTTTGAAATTAACATAAATGCCTTGCGCTGTTTCGGGACGCAGATAAATTTGTGCGGCGGTGTCTTCGTTGACGCCTTGGAAAGTTCTAAACATCAAGTTGAATTTCCTTATATCAGTGAAGTCCGATTTTCCGCAATGTGGGCAAACAACGTGCTTTTCCCTGATATAAACCATCATACCGTCATCGTCCATCGACTCTACATGTACATCAGTCACATTGTTTTCGGCACTCCAGTCCTCAACAAGCTTATCTGCGCGGTGGCGCATTTTGCAACCTTTGCAATCAATGAGAGGGTCATTAAATGTTGTGACATGACCTGATGCCTCCCATACACGGGGGTTCATCAAAATCGCAGAATCAAGACCGACGTTGTAAGGGTTTTCCTGTATAAACTTCTGCCACCAGGCACGTTTGATGTTGTTTTTCAGTTCAACTCCAAGAGGACCGTAGTCCCATGAATTGGCAAGTCCGCCATAGATTTCGCTCCCTGCGAAAACAAATCCCCTGCCCTTACAAAGTGCGGTGATTTTATCCATAGTTTTCTCTGTATTCTTAAGCATGACTTCCCTCCGTACCACGGCACAAAAGCCGTGAAGGGTATTATAACAAGATTTCCTCTAGATTGGAATAAAAATTTTCGGGGGTTTATTTTTTTGTTCATATATGATAAAATGCCTTGATTGCCGTGCGACTATAAGGAGAAAGCCATGCCAAAAGGAACATACTACATAACAACGCCGATTTATTACCCGTCTAACAAACTGCACATTGGGAATGCGTACTGCACTGTTATGGCTGATATTATGGCGAGATATAAAAGGATGCGCGGTTATGATGTTATGTTTCTTACCGGGACGGACGAACATGGGATGAAAATTGAAACGGTAGCAAGAGAAACAGGTGTCACGCCAAAGGACTTTGTTGATGACATTGTATGCGGAAAAGGCGGAATTCTCGACCTCTGGGAAAAACTGAACATCTCTTATGACCGCTTCATTCGCACAACCGATGACTACCACGAGGAATCAATAAAAAAGATATTCAAAAGAATGCATGACAACGGGGATATATATAAGGGTGCATACAAAGGTTCATACTGTACACCTTGCGAATCATTTTGGACAGACAGCCAGCTTGTGGAAGGTAATTGCCCCGATTGCGGGCGTGAAGTAAAATACGCCGAAGAAGAAGCGTATTTCTTCCGTCAATCAAAGTATGCAGATAAAATTATTGAGTTGTATAGAAATCAACCCGATTTTCTGCAGCCGCAGTCACGTATGAATGAAATGATAAACAACTTCCTCAAACCGGGACTTGAGGATGTCTGTGTATCGCGCACGACATTCAAATGGGGCATTCCCGTTGATTTTGACCCGGGACATGTGGTGTATGTGTGGGTCGATGCGTTAAACAACTATATAACGGCACTCGGATATGAAAATGAGAGATACGACGATTTCGACAAATACTGGCCTTGTACAGTGCATTTTGTCGGCAAAGAAATAGTAAGGTTTCATTCAATCTTGTGGCCGGCAATGCTTATGTCGCTCGGTGTCGAGTTGCCGAAACAGGTTTTCGGACATGGCTGGCTGCTGTTTGACGGCGAAAAAATGAGCAAATCAAAAGGAAATGTAATCGACCCGATAATACTTGCCGACAGATACGGAGTGGATACGCTGCGCTTTTTCCTCGCACGCGAATACACATTTGGTGCTGACGGGAATTTCAACAACGAACTGCTTCTTACACGTATAAATACCGACCTTGCAAATGATATCGGAAATCTTGTTTCACGGACAGTTGCAATGGCAGATAAATACTTTGGGGGTGCGTTGCCATCGGTTCATGAATATTCTCCCGAAGATGATGAGCTAATTGCTTTAGCAAACGGCTTACATGAAACATACGAAACACATATGGAGAAACTTGCATTCCAAAACGCGCTATCGGATATATTTAAGGTTACATCACGTGCAAACAAGTACATAGATGAAACAACACCGTGGATACTGGCAAAAGATGAAACAAACCAAACACGGCTTGCGGCAATATTGTATAATCTTCTCGAAGCAATACGCATATGTGTAATATTCCTAACACCTGTAATGCCGGAATCATGCAAGGCGATACTAACGCAAATTGGCGCAACTGATGAAATATCGACATATGACTCTGCGGAATCCTTCGGAACACTTCCAAAGACAGTAAAGGTAAACAAAGGTGAAATAATCTTCCCGCGCTTTGATGTAGCAAAAGAACTTGAAATTCTGTCCGCTGAGATGGTGTGATGTGTGAAACCGAAACAAAATGAAGCAGTTTATTATTTCTGCATTCTGCATAGTTATTTCTTAATTACTTTGAAAGGGGATTTGTTATGTCTCTTATAATAGCGGTATTCTTAGGGCTTGTGCAGGGTATAGCTGAGTTTCTCCCCATTTCCAGCTCGGGTCATTTGTCCATATTGCAAAACTTGTTCAGAATGGAATACTCGGAAGAGTATCATCTGCTGTTTGATGTACTCCTGCATCTTGGTACATTGGTTTCTATTTGCGCGGTATACAGAGCGGAAATAAAAGAAATGATTCATGACGGAGTTGAATATCTGCGTTTGAAATCAGATACTAATTCAGACGAACCTGTAGCTCTCAAACCGCCGGGCAGAGCGTTGTTATTCATTATTATAGGTACATTACCACTTATATTCGTTGTATTTGTTCCATTTTCACAACTATTCTTTAATACACTCTTTATTGGTTTTGCACTTATTGTCACCGGTTGCATACTGTATGTCTCTAGCAAATACATCAAAGAGGGAAATAAAACAGACAAGACAATGACAATCGCGGATGCTATTTTTATCGGACTTGCGCAAGCAGTAGCGGTGGTACCGGGGCTTTCCCGTTCGGGAACAACCATTGCCGTCGGGCTTGCACGGGGGCTTACCGGAACATTTGCAGTCCGGTTTTCTTTATTACTTTCAATCCCTGCGGTGATAGGAGCAACAATTGTTTCCGTGTTCAGGGCAATAACCGGAGGTGCTGACTTTTCTTTACTCCCGATATACCTTGCAGGATTTGTTGTCGCTGCCGGCGTAGGCTATTTCGCAATTCAATTTTTAAGGCGGATTATGTCGCTGGGGAAATTCGGAAACTTCGCATACTATTGCTGGGGCATTGGCATAGTCACTATAATATGGTCACTGTTTAATAATTAATTGAAAGTTGAAAGCCATGGCTCAGACAAACAGGAAAAAGAGAGCTTCAGGTACTTCTGCAGCAAGACAAAGCCCGAATACGGGTTCGAGCTCGCAGTCTGAAGCAAATACATCAAAACCGCCGCGCCGGCGTGAGATAATGGCAATAACTTGCTTTATTATCGGAATTTTTTCATTTATCGGGTACTTCGATAACGATCCCGTTTTTATTGCGTTTTTCACAGGATTTGTAAAACGTCTAATCGGATATGGTTTTTATGCGCTGCCGCCTGCTCTTATTATGTGTGCGGTAGTTTTGGCGTTTCACAAAGGTCGCCCGATATTGCTGCGAACCATTTGTACTTTACTACTGACTGTCGTTATAGGTGCACTTGTGCATTTGTTCATGATTGATGTTGAAGCGTATAGTTTCTCATTTGCTATGATCGGTCGGCTTTGGTCAAGCGGTGCAGCGCTTGAATCGGGAGGAATAGTAAGCGGCACTGTTGCGGAACTTTTCTTATTACTTTTTGGCAAAGTGGGAGGAGCAATAGCTCTTATTTGTGCAACACTTGTATTTTTAATGATTGCTTTCAACGCAACAATTACAGGGTTAATTGAAGCATACGGCAAGCGTCAAAGGCGTCCTTATATACCTGAACCCAAACCCGAGTACGAACCCGAACATGAACCATATCCTCCGGGGGGAGCGGTACCTGACAGATCCCGGCAGAGGCAAAACCGGCCATACGGGAGTTCATTAATACCGCTTTGGAAAAAGAGGAAAATTGACATACCTCTGGATGAAAACGGTAAGCCCTTGAAACCTGACCATTTTGCAGATGAAGATACAGATGCATTTAATAAGGATTCTTCGAATGACCCGGCTTCGGGAGATGATAATTCGAATTCCATTATGCCTGAGATTGAGAAAGAAAACATAACCCCGGAAGACATGCCGCTCGATATACCGTTTATGGAGGGTAAACAACGTAGACCCGACCGCTTATTACCACCGATTATAGCGGAAAATACAGGTTTCGTTGAACCTATGCCGACTCAGGAACCAACTCCGGGAAGTAAGCCTGTAAAGAAATCAAGAATGCCGATTGTGCCTGATATTGACGTAGGTGTAAGCCCGGATACAAGCTATTCTTTTCCGCCGCTCGAGTTGTTATCGCGTGGAGAGCCACAGTCGCGTGCAGGCGATAACGAGGTTCGGTTAAATACAGAGAGGCTCGAGGCAGCGTTTCAAAGCTTTGGTGTCAATGTTAATATTTCCAATGCAACGCGCGGTCCTTCCGTTACAAGATATGAAGCCGAGCTTGAAGCAGGTATTAAACTGAACAAACTGACAAACCTTGCTGACGATATTGCAATGAGACTTGGTACGGTTGGAGTTCGTATTGCAGCTATGCCGAACCGAATATCCACGGTCGGCATTGAAGTTCCGAATAAGAATATAAGTAACGTCCATCTGCGTGATGTTCTCGAATCAAAAGAGTTCTCACAAGCGAAATCGAAGCTGACATTTGCAATAGGAATGGACATTACAGGTGAACCTATAGTAGGTGATGTCAAGAAGCTGCCGCATATGTTGGTTGCAGGCACTACCGGTTCAGGCAAATCGGTCTGCTTGAACTCGATTATCTTGAGCATTCTGTACAAAGCAAGTCCCGAGGACGCACGGTTTATAATGATTGACCCGAAAATGGTTGAATTTAAGGTCTACAACAGTATTCCGCACTTGCTTGTCCCTGTCGTAACAGATGTGAAAAAAGCTGCAGGAGCGTTGCAGTGGGCGACATATGAAATGATGAAGAGATACACGCTCTTTTCGGAAACAAATGCAAGAGATTTAGAAGGGTATAATCAAGCAGCGCGTAAATCGAAGGAAGAACGTGAGTCGCTGCCGCAGATTATTGTCGTCATTGACGAGCTTGCAGATTTAATGATGATGGCGGCAAAGGAAGTTGAAGAATCAGTCTGCCGTATCGCACAAATGGGGCGTGCAGCCGGGATACATTTAATTATTGCTACACAGAGCCCGCGTGCGGATGTCATAACCGGCTTGATGAAAGCAAATATCCCGTCACGTATAGCGTTTAAAGTTTCCAGCGCGCTTGAATCAAGAATAATTTTAGACCCCGGTCAAAATGCGGATAAGCTCGTTGGAAACGGTGATATGCTCTACGCTCCGACAGGTACAGGAAAACCCATGCGATTGCAGGGCACATGGGTATCGGACAAGGAACGTGAAAAAGTAATCGGGTATATTGAAAAAAGCGGCGATGCTCAATACTCGGAAGAGGTCATGGGTGAAATCGAAAAAGCCGCTGCAGAAAAAACCACGGGAGAAAAACAATCGGGTGATTCAGACGGAAGCGACTACGATGAACTTCTCCCGCAAGCAGTGGACGTTATTTTCGAAACGAACCAGGCATCCGTGTCAATGCTCCAAAGAAGACTGAAGCTGGGTTATGCAAGAGCTGCGAGAATAGTAGACCAGATGGAAGAAATGGGAATCGTCGGACCCTTTGAAGGCTCAAAACCCAGGAATTTATTGATAACAAAAGATCAATGGCATCAAATGCAATATATAAACGGCAACGCTTAACTGCACTCCCCTATCTTTTCACCCATTCTCACTATAGTTTCCCTGTTCAAGGCAGTGTTTTTCATGATTTTACCGTCAACCGTTACCGCATTTTCAACAAACAGCAGTATTATTGTTGAGCCGCCGAATTTAAACATTCCTTTTTCTTCGCCACGCAGCACAATGCTGCTTTTTTTATGGTTCGAGATTTTTCCGACAAATAACGCGCCGACTTCTATTTGAACAATTCTGCCGAAGTGCTTTGTTTGCATCACTGTATATTCTCTTGAGTTCTGACAGAAAACCGTGTGGTATTGATATGCAATCGGGCGAACAGTGTGGAGTACGCCTTTAATATATCTGTGCTTTAATATCTCTGCGTCATCAATAAAACAATATCTGTGATAGTCGTCGGGTGACAGCCTGAACACAAGACATGTACCGCCGGAATATTTATCGGCAAGCGATTTATCTTGAAGAAGATCTTTTATGGAATACGAGGAATGCTTAATTCGAAAAACACTGTCAGGTGATATCGGATATGCTGTCAGTTTACCGTCGCAAGGTGATGCAAGGCTACCGATATCAGCCGGAAAGGGTCTGTAACCTTCTTTTATCTCCCTTGTGAAAAAGTCGTTAAATGAGCTGTAGTTGACATTGCGGTACGCATCCATTTTAATACCGTTTTGTGTGATGAATCTTTTTATAAAAACACGTGAAACCGGACTACCAAGTATGAAGCCGGCTAGTTTGGACACAGTTGTTTTTATTATAACCTTGAGCAAGATTCTCCCAAAGACTGTATTATACAGAAACTTGATGCTTGCTTTATTTTCATCGAGAATCGGAACAGCCCTGAAAGTGATTTTTTCCTCACTTATCACACTAAATTCCATTCCTTTCACCTGTGTTTAAAACATAAAAGGCAACCATTTACTATTTGCGATTTGTTCCTATCCTCCGATGCTCCATACCAGAAATACAACAAGGGGTATGCCTATCAGTAAGAAAAGCACCAAATACTTGCCTTTGATTTTCGGAAACTTAATTCTCGATAAAAACGCAAGAGAAATAATGAACAGCATTACCGGATATGCAAGCGCAAACGAGAAATCGAGCAAAAAACATACCGAATAGACAAGGGGAATCAGGATGGAAACGAAAGTAACGGGCATACCGACGTAATGCTTGCGCTTCTCCTTTTTTGCTTGAAGCTCAATTTCTACGGCGTTAAAATACGCAAGCCTGATAAGAGCAGCTAAAACATAAATTGCGGCAATGACAATAAACAAAACCGGCTCGAGCAAGTAATGCCCTTGTGTAATATACCCGAATCCAACAGTGTATCCGATAACAACCGGAAATACTCCAAAACTGACCAAATCCGCTAATGAATCAATTTGTATGCCGTAGTTCTTTTCTCGATCATTTCGCTTTTTGCGTCTAGCGACAGGGCCGTCAAACATGTCACATAAACCGCATGTCATAAGGCATATCATAGCAAGTACAAGGTCACCGCTCAGCGCAAATGACATGCCGACAATCGCTGATAATACACTGAGATATGTAAGCATAACCCAGAACTTGTAATACCCGATAAAAGGCTTCGTTTTTTTGTTTTTCTCGATATCATGGGAAGAAAGCTCAATATCTTTCATTTTTTCTCCCGACAGCCCAAATAAGCATTAACGATGTGCCCCTATTTTACTACGAAGCATGATTATTAGCAACAAAAAGAATATATTGAAAGTTACACTCGTGCCCGCTAGTTGCTGTGCAGAGGGGTATTCCAAGCCCCGTCATTCTGCGCGTTAGTCGCAGAATCTATTACTGTATGTAGCATTTCCAAATATATAGCATAATTGCGACATGGATTCTGCGACTACGCGCAGAATGACGTATTAAAAGCCTCATTGTACTTTTTCAGTTCCTCAAATGTCACAGGCATGTACCCGCAAATGTCGACTCCTGCATTTAATGCTTTATCCAGGGTTCTCATATACTGAAACGCTTTACTATCCTTATCATTATGCACATGCCCGTAAATATGCCAGCTTCCCCGGTAGTAGCCGCTCCACTCTGCCATCGGGTAATGACAAAGAAAGATGTTTTCACCCTCATGCTTAAGATACCGCACTTGGTCAACATCGGCAAAGAGGTAGTGATATTCCATATTTTTTAGGTATGGGAAATCATGGTTTCCGGCAACAAGGTGCAATATACCGTTGAGTTTTTTAACTGTGGATATGGCCTCATCAATCCCTGCGGCATCACGCCCGCCATAGAATAAGTCGCCGGCAATATAGACATGATCATCGTTGTTAACACGGGAGTTCCAGTTTCTGATCAGGCTTTGATTCATGTCTGAAACATCATTAAAAGGTCTGCTGCAATAATCTATAATTTCCCGGTGTCCGAAATGCAGGTCTGCCGTAAAATACGTTGCCACCAATCAGTTCCTCCTGCGGATTTTAATAGAATTAATTAATACATAATATCACAAATTTCGCTGAATATATACGGATGCTGATTCAAAATATTGCTTTTTTGGCGGTTTTAGGGTATAATAACCGCATCCGTATAGCGGTTATCATACATTGATTTTATGATATCGTTCCACTCCTCGC
Source organism: Oscillospiraceae bacterium (assembly GCA_009783555.1). Taxonomy (GTDB): domain Bacteria; phylum Bacillota; class Clostridia; order Oscillospirales; family Oscillospiraceae; genus WRMH01. Next base: position 24,934 of record WRDH01000028.1, on the reverse strand, counting down.
TGAGCGAGAACCGTGAAACATGATATAATGACCTCTCCAACAACAACATTAGGTAAGTTCCGGGAGAAGTAAATGAAAGAAACCCAAAAAGGGAATATTGCGGGCAGACGTGTTCTGAAAAGCGTTATGAAAGCGATTGTCGGAAAGGAACAAGTGGTGCTACGCGTATTTCTGGCAATTCTTGCAAGGGGGCATATTTTAATCGAGGATATCCCCGGTGTTGGAAAAACAACACTTGCGATAGCTTTTTCAAAAGCACTTAATCTGGAATACAGCCGTGTGCAGTTCACGCCGGATGTTTTGCCGTCCGACGTTACGGGATTTTCCGTGTTTAACAAAGATACAGGCACCATGGACTATACACCCGGTGCGGTTTTGTGTAATTTGTTTTTAGCGGACGAATTAAACCGTGCCACAAGCCGTACACAATCGGCTCTGCTCGAAGCAATGGAAGAGGGACAAGTCACGGTTGACGGGACATCACATGTAATTCCGCAGCCGTTTATAGTTATAGCGACACAAAACCCTGTCGGTGCAGCAGGAACACAAATGCTGCCGGATTCACAGATGGATAGATTTATGGTACGCCTTTCGCTGGGATACCCGAAACCCACTGATGAACTATCACTGCTAAAGCGAAAGCAGGGAAAAAATCTCTTAGACCTTGTAGAAGCTGTTGTAACACAAGAGGAACTGGAAGAAATGTGCACGGAAGTAGACAGAGTTCATGTCAATCCGGATATCTTGAGCTATATCGTTGCCCTTGTAAATAAAACACGAAATCATCCCGATATCATATTGGGCGCAAGCCCACGCGCTTCTATTGCATTAACAAGCATATCAAAAGCAGCGGCATACTTACAGGGGCGGGATTATGTTATTCCCGGTGACATACAGCCGCTTTTTGTGGATACGATTGCACACCGTCTGGTGCTTCGTCCGGGTGCGGATCACGATAGAATTACAGCGGAAAATATTTTAGGTGATATTATTAACTCCGTGAAAGCCCTGAAAATAGGGTAACGCCATGATTGTTAACCGACTGATTTACGTGCTTACACTAGCATTATCTTTTGTTTTTTATATGCTTTACCCGCCATGGATATCATGGTATATGCTTGTATTGGTTTTATTGATGATACCTGTTGATTTGATTTTCAGTCTGCCCGGAATGTTGACAAAGGGTTTACTGATGTCAATACCGCCGGTGCTGGATAAAGATGAAGATGCGGTACTCAGACTGAAAACGACTCATAAAAAATCGTATCCTGTCAGATGCCTTGTGGCTAAGCTGCACGTGAGTGGAGATGATTTTTCTGTTACCTGCCGCATTAAATGCTTACCTGAAAATAACTCAGAGCGAGAAGTTACGATTGATACATCACGCAGCGGAGTTACTGTTTTTATACTGAAAAGAATTAAAGCAGTGAGCCTGTTGGGGTTATTTTCATTACCGGTAAGCGCAGGCGGGAAAGGCTTTGTGTTAATACTGCCTCCACCGGTTGAGCCTGAAAATACACGGGTGTTACAGTATGGAACTAATTTACGCCCTAAACCCGGAGGAGGTTATTCCGAAGAACATGATATGCGTAATTATCAACAAGGAGACCCCGTCAAAAGCATACATTGGAAGGTTTCGGCAAAATTTGACTCGCTGATTATCCGTGAGCCGCTTGAACCGCCCCCCCACAGCAGGCTTGTTCATATAATGCCATGGAGCGGAGATGCGGAGCGGGACTTGATTTTGGGGCGTTTACGGTGGGTTTCCGATTATCTGTTAAAATGGCAATTGCCGTTTTATGTAAGATATGATGATAATCCGGTGGTTACCGAAGTCGCACGGGAAGCTGACCTTATAAAGTATTTATGTTACGCATTAGGAGTATCTGAAAGTAAGCCGAAAAGCCTCAATCAAATACCTTCGCGCTTTTCGTGGGTATATCGCATAGACGCATTTGAAAATGAAAAATTACAAATGATAAATGACAATTAACGAAGCCCACTGAACAGATTTTATACACAATGCTGCGGGTAAAACCGGGAGAAGGAGTAAAATGGATACGCAAGCGGAAATTAATCTTTTAGTTGATACTAGAGCGGAACATAAAAGAGAAATGTCTTCTTCTGCTAAACGTGTTTTGGTTTGTTGCGGAAGCGGCGTGCTTATTATGCTTGCTGTTTATTGCACGCTTGGTGCAGTTGTGTCGGCATTTTCGTTGCCGATAGAAGCTGCCACACTTTTTTTGGTGTGCTTCATCAGTGCCGCTGCTGTTGCGGTATTTACAGCATTATATAGGGGAAAAGGCTTATTAGTACTGATAGTCCCCGTATTTTTACTGTTTTTGCTTAGCGTTTCCGAAGTTATTGAAGGTGGCAAATGGGTTGTTCATGAAATTTCTTATCAGTATAGCAGATGGCTGCCTGTATCGGCTTTATTTACAGATACAGTTGAGCCTTCAGCCGACACGACCGCTTTCTTATCCGCTGCAGGAGTTCTTTTATCGCTTTTGCTTGGGTTTTCGATTTGCTTACGCCGCAGTGTTTTTACGACAATAGCAATCACTGCTCCGATTGTTTTTTTGACATTCATTATAACTAGTCTGAGGTCGGACGTGATATATCTTTTAGGTTTAATTTCTGTCTATCTGACGTTACTTATAAGCGGTACTGTAAAACCGGATAGTTTTCTAAAAAGAGGATTGATAATTATTCCGTCTTTTATAATTGCAATAGTATTTATGCTTATTGCGTATTTCTTTGCTCCGCAAGGGCAGTATGCAAGGGAAGAGCAGATTGCCGCTCTCGGTCGCCGTTTCAGAGTAATTGCATCACAGATGGGAAGCTTTGGACAATATTGGCAGACATATGGTGTCGGCACATGGGATATAGGATGGATTGGAAGGCTGGACTCAGGGTTATGGCAGTTTAACACAAGTGATGTCCGCATAGCAGATGCGGGAGAGAGATCCCTTACTCATCAAAGTCTCTTAGAGATTTCATCGGACAGTGCAGGCACATTTTATCTGAGAGGCTACTCCATGCAGAGTTTTAACGGGCGCTCGTGGTCTAACAGGGAAACGATTCCCGATGAACTTGATATTGTCGCAAGAAGAATGCCTGCAAACATCTCTTATATATACTCAATAATAAACGAGAATAATCGTTACCCGGCTAGAGCACAAATGGCAATTTCCAGAACAGGTGATATAACACCTCGTATTGTCTATGAGCCATACTTCAGTGCTAATCATATTGACTCGGATCGTTTCAGCGATACACAGATAACGGGACATAGGTTTTTCCATGTTAGCAACAGTGTACACAGCTTTGCGGAAAGAGTGAATAGAGAATACATTCATTATCCGGATCTTTTTGATATGTACCCGATTGATGCGCTGCACGCTTACGCAAATGTATTAAGTTTGCTGGGTGTCTACACGGAAATTGACAGCAACACAGCGCGAGAGTTGCGTCAAATCGCCATAGGAGCGGGAATTGACCCTAATGCGGAAAGAACAGTTATTGCAGACGCAGTAGCGAGATATATCAGGTCGTCAGGAAGATATACACTTACTCCGGGTATAATACCCGAAAATGAAGATTTTGCATTGTACTTTTTACGGGAGATGAGGGAAGGTTATTGTATTCATTTTGCTACAGCCGCCGTTTTAATGCTTCGCTCACTGAATATACCCGCAAGATTTACCAGCGGGTATATTGTTACGGTTGCACCGGATGAAGTGGGGCAAACAATTGAACTCACAGATTTAAATGCTCACGCATGGGTCGAAGTATTTTATGACGACATCGGCTGGCTTTATCTGGAAGCAACTCCGCCCGGGGGCGGGTTATATATACCGTTTTCAAGACCGCATACTCCGGCTAATAATGTTGAGCAAGAGATGCCGGATACGATACCGGAAAGTAATGTTCCCGACAATCTGCCTGATGAACAGCCTATCGAAGATTCCACCGACGGCCAAATATCGGATACAAACATAAATATCAACTCCGACACAAGCACGAATGGTATTACACAAGAGGAAGAGCAGTCAATTTTTGCAAAGATATCTCGCATAGTGATTACTATTATATGTATTCTTTTGATGGCAATTGCAATTGTAACCCGCAGAAGAATCATGCACAGAACCAGAGAAAAACATTTCAAACAAGTTAATACAAATAAGGCTATAATATGTATGTGGCGATACATAAAGAAACTGGGGCGTAACGAGATTATTATTCCAAATGATATTGAAGAGCTGGCACTTAAAGCCCGCTTCAGCCAACACAGAATGACAGAGGAAGAGAGAGCGGTTATTGAATCATACACTAACAGGCTTGCTTATGAAATAAACAGCACCAAAGGCGAGTATGGGCGGCTTTGGCTGAAGTATGTTCGCGCATTGTGTTAGAATAGGATAGATGGGACAAAGTAAAGTATAATAGTTAATAATAGATTTTGTCATTGCGGGCTTGACCCGCAATCCCCTTGATAGTGCGAACTTCATGGGATTGCGGGTCAAGCCCGCAATGACGTGTTTGAGGGGAGTACTTTTTTCGCTGTCTGCTTTTAGTCATTATGCCTATAACAACATGTCATTATTCACAAAAATTAGAATAATCCTTGTGGTGAAAGAAAATGTGAAAATGGCGAAAAAAGGATAAAATTATGTGAAAATGAGTATTAGATTTACACACAATATGGAGAAAAATACGCAATATATGGTGGTAAATATTAGCATAATATAGGCTATATAGTGGTAAATAGTTGTTGACTTCTCGAAATCTCATGTATAAAATCAAAATCCCAAAACACGAAACATGAAATACGAGTTCCGGGAAATGAGTCCTTAAGAATAAACTAATTGCAGAGGTATTTAGATTGAGAATTAACTTACTGATAGCTACTATAGATGTTTTGTACGCCAAGCTTCTCTCCGACAATATATCTGAGCATCATGCGGACAAAATAACCGTAAGCATATGCAATTCATTGGAAGGGTTGCAGGAAACGTTGTTTCAGCGAAAATACAATGTAGCTCTTTTTGATGCAGAACTGATAAAACATGCAGATATAAAATCAGTGCATCTGCCATTATTGCTATGGTCAGAGACAGATATGCCTGAAGAGCTGAATGAAGAGTTCGGCAGGGTGAGTAAGTATCAGCGTATATCGTCGATAGTTGCGGCTGTTCTTGAACAATACGCAAAACTATCAAAAAAAAGCAGCAATCCAAATTCTAACCGTGCAAAAATCACAGCAGTCTGGTCACCTGCCGGCGGTGTTGGCAAAACCTCTGTAGCAATGGCATACGCGTTGTCAAACACCGGCGAAAATAAAGAAGTGCTTTACCTGAATCTGGAGTATTTTTCAAGCACATCCGATTATTTCGACAAAAACGGAAAAAGCATAAGCACGGTATTTGAAATGCTCGAAAATCGCGAAGGTGATATAAAAATGCTTATTCAAGGCTTATGCTGCCGGGAAAATGGAATAACGTATCTCTGCGGTCCTGAAAACTTTGACGATATGTGTATCCTATCAAGCGAAGATGTTTATGAGTTAATAACAACATGCTCAGAAATTTCGGACGAACTGGTAATTGACTTATCCTGCATCTGTGATGCCCGGACAAGAAAAGTCTTTGAGCTTGCCGATAATGTAATGCTTGTGACAGGGCAAACAACAACTGCAGAAATTAAACTGAATCAGTTTGTATTGCAGAGTAACATTTTCGAGAGTATTAAAGAGAAAGTAACACTTGTCGCAAATAAAGGAGCAATGGTTAACACTCATGATATTGAAACCGTTGTTTCCCTTCCGTATATCCAATCGAACGATGTGAGAAGCATTTGCAGGACTATGTCTGAAAACAGTGAGCAGTGGGGAGCATATAAAAAGAGAGGTTATTCTCTATGACTGAGCTATGGAAAAATGACATTATCAGTGAATTAAAGTCAGAAATACAAGATCATGCGGACTTGACGAACTTTAATGATACACAGTTAAAAGCTTTTATAACAGAAGCCCTTGATAAAAAAACGAATCTGGCAAAAGCACAGCATTCAGATACGAACAAGGAACTGTTAACGCTAAATTTCAAAGAAAAGAAATTGATTACAACAGCCGTATTTGAATCGATTCGAGGATTGGGCGTTTTGGGAGGTATCATCGTTGACCCCGATATTACTGAAATCATGATAAATGGATTCGAAAACATCTTTATAGAGAAAGAAGGAAGACTGTATAAACTGGAAAGCCGGTTCGAGAGTCGCCGTGAGTTGGAGATAATTATTACAAAATTTGTATCAAGAGCAGGCAGAGCGGTAAATGAAAGCGACCCTATCGTAGACTTTCGCCTTGAGGACGGTTCCCGGGTAAATGTTGTGATGAAACCAATAGCACTAAACGGACCGATAGTAACAATGCGCCGTTTTCCAAAGGAAGCAATGACGGTTGACAAGCTGATAGTATTTGAATCGATAACACCGGAAGTTGCAGAAATCCTCAAATTACTGGTCGGTGCTAAATATAATATTTTTGTTTGCGGGGGAACGGGGAGCGGTAAAACAACTTTCTTAAACGCTCTATCGAATTTTATACCGCACGACGAGCGTATAATAACTATCGAAGATTCTGCAGAGCTACAAATAAAGAACATCGAAAATCTCGTACAGCTTGAAACGCGCAATGCAAGTGCCGACGGCAAGGGAGCGATAACAATTCGGGATTTAATCAAGTCGGCTCTGCGAATGAGACCTGAGCGCATAGTTGTCGGAGAAGTCCGCGGCGCGGAAGCATTGGATATGCTGCAAGCCATGAACACAGGGCATGACGGTTCACTGTCAACAGGTCACGCCAACTCCACACGCGACATCTTAAGCCGTCTGGAAACAATGGTGCTTCAAGGCGCGGACGGTTTACCGCTTGAGGCGGTTCGTCAACAGATAGCTTCGGCAATTGACATCATCATCCATCTGTCCCGAATGCGTGACAGAAGCCGCCGCACAATGGAGATTGCAGAGGTTACAGGTTATGATGCCGTCAGCAGGCAGATTAAACTCAATACGTTATATGAATTTTGTGAGTCAAAAGAGAGCACAAAAAGTAAGGTCATAGGAAATCTTTTCCGCACAAAAAACGCGATGGAAAACACGTTTAAACTGGAAATGGCAGGAGTCGGGGTAAAGATTTAGGCGAAACTTGAACAACGGGAATTGGAGTTATAATTTTCAATTCCGTCAAGCGTAGCCATGGACGGTGGAGCGTCCGACAGTAGAGTACAGGACGTACTCTCTGGCGGTAGGAATTGTAAATTATAACTCCAATTCCCGTTGCGTTCCCCGGAAGGAAAAACAATGGAAAATTCAATCAAAGTACCGAATTACAAAAAGAGTCAGTCTATGATGATTGACCACATGATTGCTTTTGCAATTGGTTTTGCAGCGGGGTTTTTAGTGTTGTTTATCTTCTATAACTTCATTGTTATCTCAGCTATTGGCGGTTCGGTTACCGGAGGCATAAACATATTCGTTTCAATGCATGCCTCGATAGAAAAACGTCTGATTAAGCTGCGGACACAGTTTTTTGATCTGCTGGAAGCCATGTCCGTAGCTATGAGAGCAGGGAATCCTATGCTGTGGTCTTTGAAAAATGCACGCTCAGACTTGATTCTGATTTACCCCGAAAGCAGCGATATCATCACGGAGCTTGATATTATCATAGGCAAGTTTGACAATGCAGTTCCGTTATCGATTGCTTTTTCAGATTTGGCAGAACGTACCGGTCTTGCGGATATTGAAAGCTTTGCATCGATATATGCAACAATCGAAGGAAAATCGGGAAGAGCAGATGAAATCATAAAAGAAACCCAGCAAATAATTGCTGACAAGATGGAGATAGAGATGGAAATCGACACATTGATGACGGCTGCAAGATCGGAAGTAAACATCATGCTGTTAATGCCGCTTGTAATCCTTGGAATCATAGGCTATGCAGGAGCGGGTTTTATGGATGCAATTTACACGACCGGCGCGGGGCGGATTGTTTCAACAGGCGGGCTGATAGTGTTCATTTTAAGCTTTATCATGGCGAGAAAATTCAGCAATATAAAACTATGAACCGGAAAATCTTTTGATGATGGTGGAAATCTATAAAGGCTATGTAGGGGCGACCGCCCTCGGTCGCCCGTGGGGTGGGGGAACAAATGCTTATTGCTATTACAATTGTAGCTTCTTTAATGTTAATTGCCTGGCTTATCCTGCTGGCGAGAGTCAACAGGGAAGATTGGATGCAATCTGCGTATGTAAAGATATTCGACAATCTGGCGGAAATTGAGAAGCTGCGCATCCGGGACAAACAAGCAACCGGGAGACTGTCTAAATACAGCGGCATTGCTCTTGTTGTATTACAGCTTTTTATAAACACGGATTCGATAAAAAAGATTAGTAAACTTGAATGTGATATCGAACGCTTGAAAAAAGGGGATTTAAGGAGTGTCAATGTGTTTGTTATGCCGGGATATGTTTTACAGCGCGAAATAAAAACTATTGGTAAGGGAAATATCTATAAGAATATTATGACTAACAGCTTTGAGCTTTATGGAAAAAAACATGCACTTAACAAGACAAAACAATTACTCGCGAAGGTCTTGTCATATCCTTTGATTGGTGTTGCCTGTACATTAATGCTGGGTGTCATATTTCTTGGCATAGACAGCGTCTCGGTTGGTTTGGGGATTATTGGTATAGGGTCGCTATTGGTGCTGGTTCTTGTATATGCCATGTATGACGAGCTGAGTGATTCGGTTCGCAAACGCCGTACGGCAATTATCAGACAGTTTCCGAATGTTGTTTCCAAGCTTGCACTGCTTGTCACGTCCGGCATGATTATGGACAGAGCATGGAAAGAGACTGCATACAGCAGGGAAACCGAACTATATATGGAAATGCGAAAAACCTCAAAAGAACTGGATAACCTTGTAAGCCCGGAATCGGCGTATAACGGCTTTATCAAACGCTGTAATACTAAACAGAGTGCAAAGCTTGCCTCTGCAATAATGCAAAACTTGTCAAAAGGAAATGCGGAAATAGGAGAGCTTCTTAAAAACATGGCACGGGAAGCCTGGCAGGAACGCCGGCATATGGCAAAAAGAGATGCGGAAAAAGCAAACTCAATGCTTATGATACCGACAATGCTATTATTTCTGGCAATTCTGGTGATGCTAATGGTCCCGGTAGCGATGAACTTTTCCGGAATTTAAATGTAAGGGGGTGTGAAAAATGTGGAAAAAGATGTTAGAAATACCGCACAAAGCGGTCGGCAGAGCGATGGAACATTTGGGTACTTTGAAAAACGACGAAAGAGGCTTGTCAGGAGTAGTAGTTGCGATATTGTTAATCCTGGTTGCTGTGCTCGCTATAGTGCTGATATGGGGCTTCTTAAGCGGATGGCTGCAAGAGCTATGGGAACAAATTACAAGCGGAGCAAGTACAATAAGTTGATGGATAAGAGCGAAAGCTCCCGTTCGTCACAGGCAAGGACATATGGTCGCTTCAAGAAGTGTGCATCTTTAATGGTAAAAGATACAACAGGCGATGCGGTCGTTGAAGCGACCATACTGTTTCCGATAATGATAATGATTTTTGCAGCCTTGGTATTGCTTGCGATTTATCTGCCGACCTTGGCAGCATTACAGCTTGCAACACAATATACTGCAGTCACTCTTGCGACCGAACTCAGCGATACATGGCTTTATTTCGATGAAAGCAGTATGACCTTAAGGAATTATGATAACAGAAGCCAACTTGTTAACGTGTACGCTGATCTGTTCACAGCCGGAAGTGATATAAGCGATAAGGGAGAAGCATTGGCAGCCTACATAGAAAGCCGAAACATTAGTTCCAAAGCAGGTGAGCTTACAGTTGATGTCAGTTCTGTAAACAATCTCCTGTTTAGAGAAATCGTAGCTACAGCAACGCGAGAGTTTCCAATGCCGGTAAATCTCTCGTTTATAGGATTTCCCGAAACGATTTCGGTATCTGCTACATCAACAGCGGTGGTGCAAAACGGTGATGAGTTTATCCGTAATATAGACATCGCAAGTGATTTCGTTGATTTTATTATAGAAAAATACAATCTGCATAATATTACAGATGCAATAAGCTCATTCGGCAGCAGGGTTTCAGGGCTTTTAGGATGGTAGGAAACAGGAGAGGGTATGTTAAAGTTTATTAGAAATACAAAAGGTGCTGTAACAGTGTTTGTTACATTGCTTCTCATACCTGCCGTACTTATCAGTGGAACGGCTGTTGATTTGGCAAGAATACATACAGCCCGCAGCATTGTACAAGATGCAAACCAACTTGCGGCAAACTCTGTTCTGACACAATACAACGCATTGCTAAAAGACTTGTACGGGCTTTTTGGTGTGGCTGAGGATGACCCGATATTGTGGCAATTGCTGGATGAATATATTGCAGTATCTATATTTGGAGAGGATGGGCAAGACAGATCGCTCGGTACCTTGCAGTTATTCTACGGCAGTAATATATCGCTTGCTGAGCCGTACTTTGCAGATGGAAAGGACCTGCGCAATGAAGATGTATTACGTCGGCAAATAGAAGAATACATGAAATTCCGGGGTCCTGTTATCATAGTACAGGATATACTTGAGCTTCTCGGTTCAAGTTCATTCAGAGAAGATTCGGGTGTAATCAAGGATAAGCTGGAAATTGAATCAGCGATTGCCGGGATTTATGAAAAATACAAAGAATTATATAATGCTATCGTTGCTGCGGATAGATGTGATCAAGTCAGCGGAGGGTTAATCGGAGGCACAGTCGCTACAGTATCATCATCGCTGGAACTAATAAGGCAGCAGTTTGTCAACTTGAGAGCATGTTATGTGTCGTGGGAAAAAGCAAGTACTTCTTCAGCAAAAAATGATATTGCCGCGAGGTACGAAGCAATATTGGCAAACATCCGCTCTCGTACCATAGGCGGTCCTGTGGGCAGCAATTGGAGCAATGGACGCTGGCAAAGCACAACAAACCCTCAAGGCTTGAATAAAACAATTGAAGGCGCAAAGGAACGTGCCGAAAGGTTCAAACAAAATTTCGACAGAGTTGTCAGCATAGCACAACAATTGGACGCAATGAAAGCAGAACTGGAAATAAAAATCGACAGCCTTGAGCAAAGAATAAACAGTGGTGAGAGCAATGCGGAATTAAGAGCGGCGCTAACGGAAAGAACAGGGACCCCGCCAAAATCCATCATGGAGAGATATCGGGATATATTAAAATGGGATTTGGAACCAATGGCAATCGCCTACAAAGATAATGGATATCATTACTTAGATAATATTATGAAACCACTGCTCGACAGTGTCATGTACAGAAACATTAACACTCCGTCGGGTGAAAGCCTTACACGCGCAGAGCTTGAAAACATTCAAACAAATCCGGGGTTTGCACTTTCGGAGTCTGTTTTGGCAGTAGACAGTCTTGCGGAGGTGCTTGGAAATTATACAGTAGACAATATAACATATGGTGTGCCTCCGGGATTTATAAGATTTTCCGGATCAGGTAGGGATAACAGAACATTCTTTGCAGAACTTGAACAAATGATGCGTCAGCCGGATATTCCTCCCGTCAGCCTATATGACGGACAAGAGGAATCCGGCGGCGCAAATGCCGAAGCTAAACAAAGGGGTATGATTAGACAACTTCTGGATCAAGTAAACTCTGCTTTTGCCGGGTTTAAGAATGAGCCGCTCGGAGCAAGGTATATAAACAACAATGCCGACTCCGATTCAGATGCAATGGATATGCAGAATATAACAGGGATTATCCCGCAAGCTCTCAACGAGCCTGTTTCGAATGTTATTTCCGACCCTTTGGGAAGTGTTATGCAGGCGGCTGATTACTTGCTATTACTCTCATACTGTACTTCAGTTTTTTCAAATTACACAACAACAAGGCCTGATACTATTGGTATGGCTCGCTCGGAGCTTGGAGGCGTAGAATTTCCAAAATCAATTACAGGCGTTCCGATTAGTCCCCAGGTTAACTACTTTTTCCAATCGGAATGGGAGTATCTTTACAACGGCAGTGAAAATGCCGCAAAAAACCTTAATGCTGTAACAAGATTGATTTTTCTGGTACGCTTGATATGCAACTACATAACTGTCTTCAGCGTCCGTGAAGTAACAACAGTGATAAACGGCATAAAAACTGCCTTTGCGTGGAATCCGCCGCTTGCTCTTATATTGGGTGAGTTAGCGCGAGCGGCATTTGTCGCTGCGGAATCAGCAGTTGATGTTGCGTCGCTGCGGTCGGGAGAAAAAGTACCGCTTATAAAAAGCGGAAGAAACGGAGAATGGGTGTGCAGCCCGGGCGGACTTGTCAAAGCTCTGGCAGATACCGCAGCAGGTACTGTAAATCAGGACAGCAGTGCAAACGGCAAAGGGCTTTCATATTCTAACTATATGACATTTTTCTTTTTGGCAAAAGGACTTGTCAGTTCAGGCTTCGCAACAGAACTGACCGGGAGGACCGCAAATTTGATTGAATGGAATGTATTAAATTATAAAGGTAACACTTTCGGTGATGAGAGCCAAATGTCGAGCACATTGTCAAATACTGACAGGTTTAGGCTGGTTGATATGAAAACAGACGTCAGCTTAACTACAACTGCGGAAATGAGGATGCTGTTCTTATCAATGATTTTCGCTCAAAACTTTTCTGACACGAGAGGGATTGGTATACCATCGACAATGCCGTTGGTTGTAACAGACCGGAGAGGGTATTAGGATAAATGATAAATGATAAATTACAAATGACGGGCGGATGGGTGACATGCAACAAAAAGCCTCAAAACGAGCCTAACGGGTACATCGTAGTTGAAACAGTCGGGGTTTTCCTTCCCTTCCTGCTGCTTGTTATCTCTATCTTAAGTCTTGTAAATATTGTGACATTACAAGCACGGGTGCATAATGCCTTAACACAGACTGCAAATACACTGTCTATGTACAGTTATGTATTAAAAGCTACCGGGGCAGCGGATAGTTTAATCGTGGCGGATAATAAAGCAACAAGCTCCGGTGATAGTATAAGAGCTGTTGTTGACGGCATTAACGCTCTTTCAAGAGGTAACGGGATTGGCGGAGGTGTTGAAAACCGGGCTTTTGAAGTTATTGAAGAAGCGATGAGTGACCCAAAATCCATAATACAAAAATTAGCAAATTACGGTCTTGGGGAACTGCGGGGTTTGGCAACAGAGCAGCTTGTGCGTCCGTTTGTTATGCGATTTCTGGCAAATGATGAAATGTCAGGAGAAGAATACCTAAACAGTGTCAGAGTTATAAATTTTGATTTACGCGATTGTGTAATTGTTGATAGAAACGGAAATATAAAGCTGACTGTGAATTATGAGATCGAGTATACATTCGGCGCATTGAGACTTCCGTTCGGACCGTCCTTGAGAGTAACTCAAACAGCGGTTACGAAAGCATGGCTCGACGGCAGCGGGGAAGGATATTAGTGATGAAATTAAAAGAACATAAAACAGCGATGTACTGTGCAGCTCTGATGATTATACTGTCTGCCTGGGTAATTTTATTTGCAGGAGCATTGTCAGCGTTTACACTGATTCGGACAGCTATGCTAATAATCCTCAGCTACATAGCTATGGTTATTGACATCAAAACAAAACAAATTCCCAATGTGTTAATAATCATTATGATTACAGGTTGGCTGCTCCTTATAACACCAATGCTGTTTATTGATACAGAACATGGAATTAAGTTTCTGGTCGATTCGATATACGGATTATTACTGGGCGGCGGATTGTTTTTATTGGTGTATTTGCTGAGCCGCAAAGGTTTGGGTGGCGGTGATGTTAAGTTTATGTCGGCTGCCGGACTATACTTAGGCTTTTCCGGGACAATACCTGCAATTTTATTCGGAACGATAATTGCGGCACTGACGGGACTGGTCTTGATACTACTAAAAAAAATCAATCGCAAAGACAGCATACCGCTCGCCCCGTTTCTCTTTATCGGCATAATAATAACGGTATTTTTAAGTAGCGGTTGATAGAAAATGACAAATGACAAATGATAAATGACAAAAAGACAAATAAAGATTAATGAAAGTTTGAATTAATATCTGTGGAGGTGCCATCGTTTGAAGAAGATTGCTCGTACTCTTATAAGTGCGTTTTGTATTATCTTGCTTATTGTATCGTGGGTTATAGCAACAAACTCAAGGTCAACTGCCGAGAAACAGCTTGTTTTGATAAATGAAGCAACTGCGCTTATGGGTGATGGTATTTACATTCGTGCCGTGCCGTTACTTGAAGAAGCCGCAGAGTATGAAACTGTACATACAAGGATTGCGGAAAGCTTATTGAAAAAAGCATACCTTGCTCTGATGGATAACAGGGGATTTCCCCGAAGATATACGACGCTCCTTGAAAAACAAATGAACAGGCGAGATGCAGAGCCTTACATATTTTTGGAAGCGGCGGATTATTATCTGAGTGTTTCAAAAATATCAGAAGCATTATCGGTTATGAGAAACGGCTTAGATAGAACAGGCGACGAGGATATTTTAGAAATGTATGAAAGTACCCGATATGCATTCAATATAAACAGAGCGGCATACGAGGATGTAGCAGCGATTTTTTACAACACTATACAGGTGAAATCCGAGGGAAAGTGGGGTATTGCAAATGCAGACGGATTTTTAGTAATACCGTGCCGGTATGATAAAATCAGCACGTTCAACAGAGATCGTGCGGTTGTAAGAAGCGGCGGCAACATTTATGCGGTTGACATTAATAATAACCGTATCGCGATACCGAATGAAGCAGTTGTTGACTTCGGGAATTACGCTGAGAATCGTATGTCTGTACTGGTTAATGGACGATGGCACAGAGCTGCGGGGGAATTTGAAATAGGGGATAAAGCATTCGATGATATCGGCACATATTCCGGAGGATATGCGGCAGCAAAATACAACGGCAGATGGGGTGTTATTGATATTTCCGATAACTGGTTGATTCCGGCTGAGTATGACGAGGTCATAAGAGATGAACTCGGGCGATGTTTTGCGCAAGGCACTGTGTTCGTTCGACAAAGCGGATATGTGTATCTGTTTACAAGAGGTCATTTTACGGAAGCCGTTTTTGAAGACGCAAGACCTTTTTCGGATGAAGGATATGCGGCGGTGAAAAAAAACGGAAGCTGGGGCTTCATCAACACAAACGGTGAGGAAGTTATACCGTTTGTGTTCGATGATGCATTATCATTCGGACAGCATTTAGCCGCAGTAAAGATAGGAGAGTACTGGGGATATATAAACTTGCTTGGAAATATTGTAATAGAAACGACATTTCAAAACGCAAAAAGCTTTTCGGGAGGCAGTGCACCGGTACTGACAGATAGAGGCTGGCAATTCATAACATTAATAGAATATAGCACAAGAGGGGGATTTTAAGCATATGAATTATGAAATGCAATGCAGGAACGATTTTCTAACAGGAGCATATCTGGTTGTTAGAATACCGGAAAACGAATTGGATCAATGTGCCCTAAATACAATACAAGCGGATTGTCCTGATTTCATAATTCCGTTTCACTTTAAAAATACTGACGGTCAAATTGAATTCATATATAAAACAGGTGCATTATGCAAGCTGAATTATTTTTCCGGAGAGTTGTCGCCAAATGAGTATGCGGAGCTATGGCAAAGCATGTTAAAGCCGCTGCTTGACTGTGTTGACTGGTTTATGAATCCATGTTCATTTGTGTTAAATACTGATTATTTATACTATGATAAACGTAACAAAACCATCAGCTATGTATATATCCCATCAGCATACGGGTGTTCCGGTTATGACGCTTTTTATGAAATGGCTGTAGAAGTATCAAAAATGATGTCAGTATCAGATGCCATTTTGGAAAACAAGGTTCTCAAAGCGATTATAAATGATTTTAATCCTGTTGAATTTCTGCAAATGATAAAGGATTATGCAGCAGAATCCCCTGAAACCCCGCAAGTGCTTCCGATTCTTGAATATCAAGACGAATCGGAGCTTCCGGTTAAACTAACATCGGCAAGACAAAGAGATAAAACCGATAATGCCGATGTAGACATATGGACGGATATTAAGCTTGAGCAAAATAAAAAAGAGAGAGATACAGGAGGCTTCAAGCTCTTTGGAAGAAGAAAAAGTAAGAAATTGACACAAGACCGGCATAGTCCGCCGGAAATGCAAACAGAGAAGAGTACTCCTGAGATGTTACCGCAAAAAAGCTTGCCGGAGAAGCTACAGTTGCACGATCTATCAGAAACAACGTTTATAAATGACGAGTTTGAGTCCCCGCCAAGTATATATCCTGAGTGTGAAGGTAAAAACCATGTCGATATAATTGACATAACACAGAGCGTATCCACAGTGCTGAGTGGAACGGGATTGCGATATGTAGGACGGGCACACTTACCGCCATCCATTCAGATTATGATATCTGAGGGTGAGATATTTACGATTGGCCGCTTCGATGCGGCAATAGGAAAAAAGCAATCGAATTTTGAGTTTGAAAGAAAGACAAAAGCAATCAGCCGACGCCAT
Source organism: Oscillospiraceae bacterium (assembly GCA_009783555.1). GTDB lineage: Bacteria > Bacillota > Clostridia > Oscillospirales > Oscillospiraceae > WRMH01. The sequence continues at coordinate 8,295 of WRDH01000028.1, read as the reverse complement.
GCTGTTATTGAGCGAGATATCGAAGGCTATAAAATCGTTGATTTATCATCAAGTGCGGGGACCTTTGTTAACGATAAAAAAATACCTCCAAACACACCATACGGACTGGAAACAGGTTACCGAGTGTCGTTTGGCAACTCAGGAGCTGACTATGTATGGGAAAACAATTAAACCCGGTTCATATATTTATCGCACATATCGTATTGTAGAGAAGCTGGGTTCGGGCGGCAGCGGAGCGGTATACCTTGCATGGCATACGCGACTGCGAAAACATGTGGTAATAAAGCTTGTCAAAAACTGCTCTGCAAGCACTGTTGAGACCCGCAGAAATGAAGTTGAAGCACTCAAAAAAATTAGAAACATGTATGTACCTCAAGTATTGGACTTTCTGGTAGAAAATGACCATAGCTTCACGGTAATAGAGCATATCGAAGGAGAGAGCTTTGATAAACTCTTAAAGCAGAAAAAGCGGTTCGATGAAAGTAAGGTCGTGCAGTGGTATAAGCAGTTAACATCAGCTTTATGTGCGATTCACAGATATGATGTCTGCCACCGAGATATCAAACCTGCAAATATATTGCTGACAACAAACGGGGATGTATGTTTGATCGATTTTAATTTTGCATTTGTAAGCGGCAACAACACGGGCGTAATCAGTCGAAGCATGGGCTATGCTTCACCGGAACAATATGAGTATTTTAAGCTGTGCAGAAGCACATTTACTGATAATCCCAAAACCGGCGACAATCATATGGAAGCATCGATATCTGAAAATGATGGCTTGACAGAACTGGTCAGAAATGTAAAGAAATCAAAAGTACCGGAGGCCGGGAAAAATAAACATGAAGATGAAAGCTCACAAAGCAATAATCACGAAATTGCTATAGACTGGAAGCTTTCCGATATCTACAGCTTAGGAGCAACAATATATCACCTGTTAACAGGAAATCGTCCGCCTGTAGTACCGGACGAAGTCGCAAAAATCCCTAACTTAACAGGATATTCAAACAGCATCTTAAAAATCATTGAAAATTCAATGAAAACAAACCCAACCCAACGATTTAAATCCGCTGCAGAATTGAGTAAGATGCTTGATAGAGTATATCTATGTGTTTAGTATATCTTTTTCTACCGTCGCCGTCCGCCACCGCCAAAACCACCGCCGGATCTGCCGCCACCGCCGAAGCCTCCGCCGGGTCTGCCACCGCCGCCGAAGCCTCCGCCGGGTCGTCCGCCTCCACCGAAGCCTCCACCGGGTCGTCCGCCTCCACCGAAGCTTCCACCGGGCCTACCGCCACCGCCAAAGCCTCCGCCGGGTCTGCCACCACCGCCGAAACCTCCGCCGCCGAAGCCACCGGGACCTCTCGGTCCCCGCGGACCACCACCCCAATGGTTTCGGTGATAGGTTGTTCTGTACCATGCTCTGTACGGGCGTGGTCCCCACATATACCACCAGTGATATCGCGGAACGGGCATACCCATGTGGGTGTAGTACATTCTATGTCTTCGCCTGTCGCCGGTTGCTGACATTGCAATAAAAATGACTATAAGCAAAACGATAACAATGACAAAAAATAATATCACAGCTATATCGGCTGTTCCGCCTGTTTGAGTACTACCTTGTCCAATAACGGAGGGTGGTATTGCTGTGCCGCCTTGAACGCTCGAATATTCATTGATATACCATGAGTACAAAGCGGAATATATTTCTACAAATGCAGCGTCAAAATTACGATTGTCAACATGAGGCCAGAAGTATCTTTCTCCATAGGTATTAACCATATTGTCCGAAAAAGCACCTGAAATACCCGGACCTACCACAAACCAACCGTCATATTCTTCAGTAATTAGCAATATCAACATACCGTTGTTTGCTACACCCATTTCGGTAAAAAGATTTATGGCATATCCTCTAAGCTCCATATCCGGATAATTCTCCATTGTAACTGCCGCAATTTGAGCACCATCGCAACTTAGCATCAACTCAATATTGGCATTTATGATGACGTTACGAGTTACATCTGATAACACACCTGCGTTGTCTGCAATAAGATGAGCAACATCCGATGGTGCGGCAGGCATCGGTGTCTGCACGGCAGGCGGTGAAGTTTCTGAGGGTGGAGGCGAAACATTACCACCACCGGTATCAGCCGATGGTTTTAGCACTCCGTATATAGTAGCCGCAAGCATAACGACTACAGCAAAAACAATAGCAAACTTTCTATTTTTTAACAGTTTCATTCTTATAAGTACCCAGTCTGATTATTTATTAACTAGCCTCTATTAGGATCTCGCAATTCCAACAATTTTTGCTTCAGCTCGCCTTCGATGCGGCCGAGTTCGACTTCGGCTGCAGCTCTGCGCTGTGAGCCTTCGGTTTGGATTGAGCGCACATCTTCAAGCGTATCTATTAACATACGGTTTGTGTTAACAAGCGTTTCGAGATCGACAATACCGCGCTCGGACTCTTTTGCAATCTCAACAGTGCCGGTTTTAAGCATTTCGGCATTTTTGTTGAGAAGTTGATTTGTCATATCTGTGACCTGACGTTGTGCCTGCATAGCCTGTTGTGCGTTATGCATACCTAAAGCCAGCACCATTTGGCTTTTCCAAAGCGGTATTGTGTTGACTATAGACGTTTGGATTTTTTCTACCATCAAAACGTCGTTGTTTTGCACCATACGGATTTGGGGTGCCATTTGAATTGAAATCATACGGGTGAGTTCAAGGTCGTGCAATTTCTTCTCAAAACGGTTTATCATATTGGCATAATCATTTGCCGCCTGTGCATCTTCAGGCAACCCCGACTCTGCCGCTTTTTTATGAAGCTCCGGCAATACTACAGTCCTGCATTCTTCCAGCTTTTGCTTTCCTGCCAGGATATACATGGTAAGTTCCTTGAAGTAAACTTGGTTTACATCATACATTTTATCAAGCATTGCAGCATCTTTCAGTAATATAACCTGATGCTTTTCGAGCATTTCGGAAATCTTGTCAACGTTTGCGGAAACCTTGGCATACTCGGCTTTTAATGTGGCAATTTTGTTGGTGATTCTCTTTCTTATCCCTAAAAATCCTCTTTTGCCCTCACCGGTATCACCAAAACCTCTCAGCTCAACGACGAGACCGGACAACATTTTACCAACCTCGCCCATGTCCTTGGAGCGGACGTTTTTTAACGTATTTTCCGAGAAGTTTGCGATATTACGCTGCGAAGCCGCACCGAATGTCAAAACCGCGTTTGTGTCTGTGATGTCGATTTTTTCCGCGAAATCACGGACTTGTTTTTGTTCTTCGTCTGTAAGCTGGCTGATATCAAGTTTTGACCCTGCGACTTCATCTTTACTGATTTCCAGCGCATTTGCGGCAGGTATCGCAGCCGCAGTCGGACTGCTTTCGCCATCGGGGTCAAGTGTTAAGGTTGGTACATACTCCAAAGCTTGCATTTCCGGCATATCACTATCTCCTTGTATTGTTATATTTTATTCTCATTCATGAGTTTTTCGCATCAAAATCTGAATCCAGTAAGCCCTCTTTTTTCAACATTGTATCAAGTACGTCGATGTCGGTTTCGATATCCAGTGCTTGAGTCTCAAACAGAGAATCATAAAACTTACGGTAGCTGACAAGTGTAGTGTCAAGAGCATTACTGATGCGCTCCAATGTGCTTGTAATGTTCTCGCCGTCGACACCGCTTTGACTGAATCTGACATATGAACACAGAAGCTTAACGGTTGTAGGAAGAAAAAAGTCTGCAAACCGCTTAACTTGCGTGTAAACATCGGGTTCGATAAGAAGCTTCTTAAAAATACTGTCAGTGACGGAAATCAGCTCATTTGCTTTTTGCTTGATTGCATCATCGGTTATCGCGGCACTCATACCACGCATTTCGGCGACTGATTTTTCTCCCTCCGTAAGCAATGTGTCTACTTTTTCATCACCCGTGCTCTTCGGCTTTTCCGTTGCGTTTATACTTATGGTTTTACCCGGGAAAATTAATGAGAATACACCATAGGCAATCAAACCCGCACTCGCAAGCCCGACAAAACTCAATATACTATCGAGCGGAAATATAACGCAATAAAGCACCCAGACAACCATAAGCCCATAAATGGGGACAACAGATTTTTTTTCAATTTCTATCATTAAACTAACAACCTCATCACATGAAAACCTAATTAACTTGATTATTATACTACTTTAATGTATTATTAGCAAGCGAAGAGAGGTTTACAATGATAAAAGTTGCACCGTCGATACTTGCGGCGGATTTTACAAAGCTCGGTGAGGATATAGAAAGTGTAAAGAGTGCGGATTATCTGCATTTTGACGTGATGGACGGAAGCTTTGTACCGAACATTTCATTCGGAGTTCCCGTACTTGAATCTGTCAGGAAAATCACTGACATGATTTTGGATGTCCATTTAATGATTGACACTCCGATAAGGTATGTGCAAAAATTTGCGGATGCAGGTGCAGATATAATCACATTTCATATTGAAGCGGAGAAAGAGGAATACATCCAAAAAACGATAAATGAAATAAATAAATATGGGAAAAAAGCAGGTATCTCACTTCGACCGGACACTCCCGTGCAAAAGATTATACCGTTTCTGGATTCACTCGACCTTATTTTGGTAATGACCGTAGAGCCGGGATACGGCGGACAGAAATTCTTAGATGAGATGTTACCAAAAATATCAGAACTTCGGAGCATCATTAATATCCGCAAGCCGGACTGTGATCTGGAAGTTGATGGCGGGATAAATATCGAAACGGCAAGAATATGTGTAGAAGCAGGTGCAAATGTTCTTGTTGCAGGAGAAGATATTTTTCACTCAGCAGACAGAGCCGCACACATTAAAGAATTAAGGGGACACTAGCGTGGATTTTTTCCCTTCAGCACTTGACAATTTAATTGATAAATTTGCGACATTACCGGGTATCGGACGCAAAACTGCGCAAAGGTTGGCGTTTTTTGTGATGTCCTTACCTGATGAAGAAGCAATATCATTTGCCGATGCAATAACAGAAGCAAAAAACAGTATTGAATATTGTGCAATCTGCTTAAACCTCACCGATGGTGAGATTTGTGTTGTTTGTCGTGATACCGGCCGTGATGCCGGTATAGTCTGTGTTGTTCCCGACTCGAAGGGCGTGCTTGCGATTGAGCGCTCACACGAATACAAAGGCAGATACCATGTTCTTCATGGTGTAATTTCCCCCATGAATAGTATAGGACCTGATGATATACGAATAAAAGAACTGATGGCACGCGTTTCGGACGGGGATGTCGATGAAGTCATCATGGCGACAAATCCTGATACCGAAGGAGAAACGACAGCCAGATATATATCACGTTTATTGCAGCCGTTCGGAGTAAAGGTTACACGGCTGGCATATGGTATACCGGTCGGCGGCAGCTTGGAATTCGTGGACGACGCAACACTTATGAGAGCTCTCGAAGGAAGACTCGAAATGTAATTTAAGGACGTGTTTGTGAGTCCTTCAATAACACAAACATATTAAAATGAAGGAGATATAATACCCAAATGGCTGAAAGCTTAAAAATCATTTCACTTGGCGGTTTGAACGAAATCGGCAAGAACCTTACTGTTTATGAATATGGAGCGGATATAATCATCGTTGACTGCGGACTGGGGTTTCCGGATGATGACATGTATGGTGTGGATATCGTTATACCCGACATTACATACTTAGTACAAAACAAATCAAAAATTCGAGGAATAGTTCTTACACACGGACATGAAGACCATATCGGTGCTTTACCCTATATCATGCGCGAAATAAACGTGCCGGTTTATGCAACGGCGCTAACGATAGGACTGCTGGAAATAAAGCTCTCCGAGCATAAGTTATTGGAGAACGCCGTTCTTGAAGTGAAGAAACCGGGCGACATCATCAAGCTCGGCTGTTTTAAAGTGGAGCTGATTCACGTAATTCATAGTATACATGACACTGTATCGCTTGCAATTAAAACACCTCATGGAGTGATTATACATACCGGAGATTTTAAGGTTGATACAACACCTGTATCCGGAGATATGATTGATATTGCGAGATTTGGCGAACTGGGGAAAAAAGGTGTATTGGCATTGCTCTCGGATTCAACCAATGTTGAAAAGCAAGGTTACTCCACATCGGAAAGTAAAGTCGGCGAACGCTTTGAGGAGCTTTTTCAAGGTTGCGGGCAAAGAATAATCGTTACTACTTTTGCTTCAAACATCCATCGTGTTCAGCAAGTAATAGATTGCGCCGCAAAGTTCGGAAGACGTGTAGCGATAACCGGAAGAAGCATGGAAAACGTTCTACGGGTTTCAACAGAGCTGGGATGCATGAAAATTCCGGACGGTATACTTATGGAGCTTGGTAAAATACATAATCTGCCCCCGGACAGAATTGTAATAATTACAACCGGCAGTCAGGGTGAACCTATGAGCGCTCTTTACCGCATGGCGTTTTCAGGACACAGGCAAATAGAAATAAAACACGGCGACAGAGTCATAATATCTGCATCTGCTGTGCCGGGAAATGAAAAAACTGTCAGCCGTGTCATTGATGAGCTTTTCCGCAGAGGAGCAGATGTAATATATGACAAGGTCTCGGATCTGCATGTTTCGGGGCATGCTTATCAGGAAGAATTAAAAATGCTTATTGCGCTTACGAAGCCAAAGTTTTTTATCCCCGTACACGGAGAACACAGGCACTTATGCAACCATGCAAAACTTGCAGAGCAAATGGGTATAAAGTCATCAAAGATAGTTATAGCTGATATAGGCAGGGTTATTGAACTGACAGGAAAAACTATTCAAAAACGTGGTACAGTTCCATCGGGGAAAGTCTTAGTTGACGGAACAGGCGTCGGTGATGTAGCTTCTGTTGTTTTGCGTGATAGAAAACAATTGGCACAAGACGGCATGTTGGTAGTCATAGTTAATCTGTCCAGCGCGGATGGAAGTCTAATTTCTGAACCGGATATAATAACACGCGGTTTTGTCTATGTAAAAGAATCAGAGGAACTGATACAAGAGCTTAAAAATGTTGTTATGGACATTTTAGATAATTACAACGATGATAATGTAGCAGACAGGACGTCGCTGAAGAGGATAATAAGGTCGGAATTATCAGAATATCTATACAACAAGATAAAAAGAAACCCGATGATATTACCAACTGTCACAGAATTTTGATGCAAAATATTTGCGATATGTATTGCTTTTTCCCGAAAAGTGTGGTAAAATGCAGGGTACAGTGGCGATAGGTCACTGATGGAGGACGGATTTTCCACCGTGGATTTGCCCAAATGGGTTCATACAATAGAGTTACTATAGCTCTGTTGGAATCCGGAGAAAGGATGGAGGGTATTATGAACATATCAGGAGTAACACAAACCGCTCAAGTTTTACCATCAACTCAACCTTATCAAAGCGCACAAACGCAGCAGGCTACGCAGACGGAACAAATCGGAGCCGAAGTTGGTGCCGATGCAGTGAATTTCAGTGCACAGGTTCAGACCCAGGTTATGGATATGGCAACAAGTCAGTTCGAAGATGCTGCTAATGAGCTGATAAGCTCAATGGCAATGGCTACAGGAGTAGGGCAGACAATAGACGTATCCGTGTAGAAAATTAAAACCCCATATCATATAAAGTGCCGCACTTCAATCTTGGTGCGGCTTTTTATTCTGTAATTTCACGATACATAGCAGGCGCGTCTGCTTTTGTTGCGTGTTCCGATACGGTCAAAACTTCTGCTTTCAACGTTCGCTGACCAAAATGTATCTCGATAATATCACCGGGTTTGACATCATAGGAAGCCTTTACAATGCGTCCGTTTACACTGATGCGTTTACCGTCGCATGCTTCATTTGCGACAGTACGGCGTTTTATGAGCCGCGAAACTTTAAGAAACTTATCAATACGCATAGTTATGTCCTTTAGGATTAAAATTTAGGGGCTGTTTTGCAACAGCCCCTTGTTGTATTTTTGCTTTAATTACTTCGCAACTGCGTCTTTAAGAGCTTTGCCGGCTTTGAATACCGGTGTTTTTGTTGCGGGGATATTGATGGGTTCTTTTGTTTTGGGGTTGCGGCCGATGCGGGCTGCGCGGTTTTTAACGTCGAATATGCCGAAGCCTACGAGTTGAACTTTGTCTCCGCCTTTGAGTGCGCATGTAATGGCATCGATAGTCGCGCCGAGTGCTTTTTCGCTGTCTTTCTTTGAAAGGCCTGAGTTTGCTGCAATAGCATTGATGAGTTCTGTTTTGTTCATTGGG
>WRDH01000027.1 GCA_009783555.1 Oscillospiraceae bacterium | reverse complement strand
TTACATTGGAACAACACCCGGTTATTTATTTCAAATACCCGGTTTAAAGATTGGAGAAAGGTTGTTAACCGGTGTGTGGGCGTTTTCCCCAAAGAGCAGTGATATCAAGTATAATCTGCTAGGTGATAATGTTATTGAGTATTTCAGACCATTTCAAGATAATTTAAACAAGTGTATTTACTTCATCGAAAATCCAAGCCCCGAGCCGTTTATAAGTTCGGACGGGTCATTTTCGTTGGCTTGCGATGGAATATTTTTTATAGAGAATCAAGGGAAGTAAACATTTTTCAAAGATGGTTAATACTACTTTTTGCCCATCATCCTTAAGCCCTTTATCAGCTTACCATTCAATGCTGTCAACAGGCCGTCTACAAGCTCCGGGGGCATGTCTTTTTCTGCCATCATTCTCATGCTGCGAAGGGGCATTTCGTCGAACATTCTGTCCATCAGTAATATCAGGTCGGGTGATGTGTTGCTGAGTTTTTCCATTGCTGCTGTTTTTACCTTTTTTGCGAAGAACCTGCCTATCCATTTTACTTGAATGTCCGTAAATGTCGAGTTTTCATCAAAGGGTTCGTTTTTGCCTCGTGTTCTTGGTGGTAGTGGTCTTCCGAGCAGTGCGGTGAATTGTTCGTCGGGGATGTTACTAATTCCGTTTTTAATATCGTAATACATTTGTGCGGTTTTGCGGTAATCGGGTACTTCTGCTGCTACTGTGGAGTTGACGGTCACGTCGGTTTTTGCGCGTATGTCGGAAACGGATGCTCCGACACGTAGTTCGTATTCGCCGCTCTCGACGTGCCAGTCTGATATTTTTGTGTTGTAGTATGCAAATGCGCGTTTGTCGAGTGTAATGTTTACTTTTTTACTCTCGCCGGGCGCGAGGAATACTTTTTCAAATCCTTTTAGTTCCAGTGCTGCTTTGAATATTGTCGGGTTTTTATGCGCAACATATAATTGTACCACTTCGCTGCCGAGAATTTTCCCTGTGTTCTTTACGTCTATTGTTACTGTGACTGTTTCATTGTCTTTAATTGTAGATTTATCTACATTTGGTTCACCATATTCAAAGGTTGTGTATGAAAGTCCGTATCCGAACGGGAAGCGCACAGATTTTTCCGCCGTTTCGTAGTAGCGGTATCCGACATATATGCTCTCGCGGTATTCTACGGTTTTTTGATATCCCGGGAAATATGGTGTCGACGGGTTATCTTCTGCAATAAACGGCCAGCTTTCCGCAAGTCGTCCGCCCGGTGCTTGTTTGCCAAGTATTATATCGGCTATTGCTTTGCCGACTGTTTCGCCTCCGAGATAGCACATTAAGATACCCTTTACCTTGTCTTGCCAGACTATTTCCATCGGGGAGCCGCCAAGCAGGAATATAACAAGATTTTTATTTGTTTTGGATAGTTCTTCAATCAGCTTGTTATGGGATTCGGGCATTTTCATGTTCTCGCGATCAAATCCTTCGGATTCGTAAGGTGCGGGAAGTCCGGCAACTACAAAAACATAGTCTTTGCCGTCTGCTGTTTTTATTGCTTCTGCTATTTTTGTTTCATCCGGTTTGTCTGAATCAAGGTCATATCCGTCGGCATAGTCGAACTCAGCTCCGACATCCTTCAGGCAATCACATACGCTGTCGAGTTAATCGGTTCTATTTTTGACGAACCTGCTCCCTGATGGCGCGGTGTTTTGGCAAATGATCCGATTACAGCGAACTTCGCACCTTCCGGCATCGGCATAACTTCATCATCATTTTTGAGCAATACCGTTGATTCGGCTGCTGCTTTTGCCGCAAGCTTTCTGTGTGCATCAACGTCGTATTTCATGTATTGCCGTGTTTTGGATTTGAGGACAAGCTCCACCGCGTTTACTGCTGCCGTGTCTAAATCAGCTTCGGATAGAGTTCCGTTTTTTACACTTTCGACGACTTTCGCGTCGTTTACTCCATTGTCCGCAGGCATTTGCAGGTCGAGTCCTGCTGCTACGCCTTTATCGCGTTCATTGACTGCGCCCCAGTCGGACATGACAAGCCCGTCAAAGCCCCATTCATCACGCAAAATATCTATAAGAAGCTTCTTGTGCTCCGAGCAATAAATCCCCTCGAACTTATTGTATGCACACATAAATGTCCATGGTTTAGTTTCTTTTGTTACTTTTTCAAATGCAGGCAAGTAGATTTCCCGCGCTGTTCTCTCGTCCAGCACCGAGTCGGTTGTTAAGCGCAGTGTTTCCTGATTGTTGAATGCATAGTGTTTTACCGAAACTCCGACATTTTGGCTTTGGATTCCTTTGACAAGCGCAGTTGCAAGCTCTCCGGAGACATACGGGTCTTCGCTGAAATATTCAAAGTTTCTTCCGCACAAGGGCGAGCGTTTAATATTGATTCCGGGACCGAGTATTACTGCCACTTCTTCCTGACGGCACTCCTCACCTATTGCAATACCTATCTTTTCAAGTAGTTCACGGTCAAATGAGCATGCAGTCGCCGCCGATGTCGGAAAACATACGGCAGGTACGCTTTCGTTGATCCCGAGATGGTCTGCTTTATCCGCCTGCTTGCGTAATCCATGCGGTCCGTCTGTTACCATAATAGAGGGCAGACCAAGACGTTCAATACTTTTTGTGTACCAGAAATTCAGCCCCGACATTAGTGATGCTTTTTCCTCAAGTGTCATTTGCGCAACCAGCTTTTGTGCTTCTTCTCTAAAACTCATAACAAGCATAACCATCCTTCCGATAATTTTATTTTACTAAGTACCCATTGTACAATAAGCAAATCTCATCGTCAAGACAGGGGGACGCAAGACAGGGGGACGGTTCATCTGTCCTGTAAAACCATCTTTGAAAAGAGGATCCTACTGATTGCAAGGGGTGATTGGCAAGACAGATGAACCGTCCCCTTGTCTTCCCCTTGTCTTTTACAGTGATTTATGTTAGTATCATAAACACCTTAGGAGGCTTTTTATGTTGAAATTTCGTTCCTCTAGTTCCCATAGCCCCAGTAGATATAATAAAAACAAAAAAACACAACGGGCGCGGAATACTCACAACACGCAAAGCCCGTACGAGGCATCAGACACAAAAAAGAAGCCGAGCATCGTTTTGACTGTTTTGTTTAGTGTGTTGGCATTTCTTGGTATTTGCTTATTTCTTGTGTTATTAACTTTGCGTTCATATGGTGTTGGTCATATAATAAGAAACACTGATATCCTTGGTTATTTAGAGGATTTTTCAACGGGCGAGCACGCATATTATATTGTTGACCAGATTAACGGACTTCCGTTTAGTGAAACAGAAGTCACGCTTTATGATATTGAAGAGTTTCTTAAAAATGAACATGTCACCGGTGAAATCGAACGAATTGTAGGCGGTTACGCAACGGCATTAATGTTGGGAAATCTCAGTCATCATATAACTGTTGAGGATATAGTTATCGCAGCAAGAAATCTTGAACCGGAGCTGCATGACTTTTTTGACCACCGTATGACAGATGATGATTTTAACAGTCTGGCACAAACGCTGGATGATATTTTAGATTTAAATTCATTAACCCTGGAAGGCATTATAGAGGATTTTGACATGGATATGTCTCCACTCCCCTTGATACTCCTGTCCCCGGTATTTCTTTGGGTAGTCGGTTTGCTGTCCGGCGGGTTTCTTCTTGTAATGTTTTTGCTCTATAAAAATAATATTGCCTCAGCAATACTATCTATCGGCATCCCGGTTACGTTGTCGGGATTAATTTCGTTCGGAGCCGGCACACTTGTTGTTTCAAGTCTCGAACCTGTTGATGGTGAACCATCCGGGTTTTCCCGGTTATTGGAAGACCCTGTATTTTTGTTCACACAACTCGGTCTTATCACCGCCGCTGCCGGCGTGGCGGTTATTATTGTTTCTCTTGTTGTAAGGCTGGTACGGCGATAGAGCAAGACAGGGGGACGGTTCATCTGTCTTGTTGAGTTTGCAACGTTTTTCCCCTTTTTCCACGAAAAACAAGACAGATGAACCGTCCCCCTGTCTTGCTCTATCGTCCCCCTCTCAAGGCATATTCCTAACGATATCAAATTCAAAGCCCAGCTCTCGTAAGTCGCTTATTATTCCCGGGAGTGCATCGAGGGTTCTTTGGTATCTGTCGTGCATTAGGATTATTACGTGTTCTCTGTCATTGCGGACATGGTTGGTTGCTTGTTCTCTCACGCTTGCCCTTACTTCTGCGGCAGTTCTGCCTACTCTCCAGTCATCGGGGTCAACATGCCAGTGGAAATGCCTGTAGCCGAATTCCCGAAGAGCCTCCAACCGTGCGTTCAAACCGTTCCCTGCTCTTTGCTGTCCGCCGGGAAAGCGAAAACTTGTTGTCGTGTATTCAAAGTTATCAAAAATAAAGTTGCGTGCTCTTAAAATATCGTCTCGAAAACGACTTGCATCCCGTTCGTACAGTCTTTCATACACATGTGAAAAACTGTGGTTTCCTATTTCATGCCCCTCGTCGATTATACGTTGGTACAGGTCGTCAAGCCCTTGGTACGGCAACACAAAAAAAGTTGCTCTTATATCCTCTTCCAGCAATATGTCCAATATTCCCGGCGTTATATCACGATCGGGACCGTCGTCAAATGTCAGGTATGCTACCCTCACCGGTTCACCTGTTTGTGCTTGATCAGGATCGCTCTGCAGACTGCCGTTACCGTAAGAATCCCCCGTCTGCTGACCACCCGCCGGACCGTCCGGGTTCGTGTAATCATCCGGGTCCGAAGGGTTATCATTGTTTGTCTGATGAGGGTTATCTGTATTTGTTGTGTCATCCGGGTTTGCAAGATCATTAACGTCCGTAGCGCCCGGTGCTAAATGGTCCGGGCTGCCGCTTTGTAACCCCCCGGACGCACCATCTTCACCGAACGCTTCATCTCCTGTCATACCCATGGAATCTCCATTATTATAACTTCCGCCTACCTCTTGGTTTTGCCTGTTTGCTGAGTTGACATACAATGCAATAAACATTGCCGTTACAAGAATAAACGCGATACCTAATGCGATGCCGATGTGGCGTGTAAGGATTTTTCTGATTTGGTGTTTATTAATTTTATTGATTTGTGCCATATCTTTTCCTTAACGAGATTTTCAAAGACAGATGAACCGTCCCCTTGTCCTGAGACAGATGAACCGTCCCCCTGTCCTGAGATTATATAAACGTCTTTGCGTCAAAAGTGTTTCTTATTTATTTTTTGCTTTACATTGTCAAACAAGTATAGATATTATATACTAAGTTGTATTAAATTTACAGAACAAAGTGTAAACATGGGGAATGGTTGTTTCCTTTAATTTTGGGAGAGGAAAGGTAAAATATATTGCTTTGGGTTAAGGATAGTATTAGTGAGGTTTTGGAAAAGCTTGGTGTCGATGCCGGTACCGGGCTAAGTAATGATGAGGTGCAGGCAAGGCTAGTGAAGTTCGGGCTTAACGAGTTCGAGGAGGAAAAAAAGGAAACGCTTTTTCAAAAAATCCTTCATCATCTTTTAGAGATACCGACGATGATTCTGATAGCGGCAGCAGTAGTTGCCGTAATTGCTGCTATTCTGAACGCACAGGGTGGTTATGAATACGGCGGCAGTCTTGCCGATTGGGCGAAAGTTGCTGTTATATTGTTAATAGTAGTTATCAATATAGTTCTTGGTTTATATCAAGAAAGCAGAGCAGAGAAAGCTCTGGAAGCTCTTAAGAAAATGAACAGCTTTAAGACCACGGTTTTCCGTGGCGGGGTTAAACAGATCATTGAAGCAAATCAGCTTGTACCGGGAGATATCGTCGAACTAAACGCGGGTGATGTCATTACCGCCGATGCAAGGCTTATCGAAGCCGGCAGCCTGCAAGTCGAGGAGGCTGCGCTAACGGGTGAGAGTCAGCCTGCGGATAAGGACGCAAACGCAGTAATCGAAGAGGATGCTCCGCTCGGTGACAGGATAAACATGGTTTACTCAGGCTGTCTTGTGACGGGCGGCAGAGCAAAGGCGGTTGTTGTCGAAACCGCTATGGAAACTGAAATGGGCAAAATCGCGCGACTGCTCAACGATACCAAAAAGATGCTGACACCCCTGCAACTAAGGCTTAAACAGCTCGCTAAACGTATATCGGTAATAGCGTTAATATCGGGTCTGGGTATGTTCTTGGTCGGCTTTTTGATTTGGGGAAATCCGGCAATTGAAATGCTGCTGCTCGCGGTTGCGCTGGGTGTCGCGGCTGTTCCCGAAACGTTGCCGATAATAGTTACAATGATTCTTTCATACGGCGTGTTTAACATGGTACGCAAAAAAACTATAATACGCAGAATACCTGCTATCGAAACCATTGGTAACACATCAGTTATATGCTCCGAAAAAACCGGAACACTTACGCTCAATAAAATGAAAATCCAGCAGGTCTGGCACGTTGACCACGAACCGGTCAAGGCATCCGCGGAGTTTAATCCCGATCAGCTCCATCTTGTCGAAATGCTTGCCTCATGCAGTAACGCAACTATTGAAATCGTACATGACGACATGCGGACTCATGACGAAGACGAGCATGTTGTCGGCGACCCGACCGAGATTGCGATTATACGCTTGCTCCACGACAAGGGTCTGACAAGGGTTGATGCGGAGAGAGAGTATCCGAGAGTACATGAACTTCCGTTTGATTCGGGCAGAAAGAGAATGACTACTGTACACCATGTAAACGATGGTTATATCGTAGTCACAAAAGGTGCATTCGACAGATTGCCTGTTGCGTGGGATGAGAAGCTGCACAAGAAAGCGGTTGAAATACATGATTCATTTGCCGACAGAGCACTGAGAGTTCTTGCTATCGGATATAAGCATTACGAGGAAATGCCGACGGATTTGAGTGAGGAAGCACTGGAGAAGGACCAGAAGTTTCTCGGCATGGTCGGCATGATAGACCCGCCGCGCCCCGAAAGCAAAGAGGCTGTCGCAAGAGCTAAAGAAGCGGGTATAAAAACCGTTATGATAACGGGTGATCACATAGGTACAGCAGTAGCAATTGCAAAAGAAATCGGGATTATGGAAGAGGGCGACCGTGCAATCACAGGTGCCGAGCTTGCTAAAATGAGCGATGTTGATTTAATCGCGCAAGTGCGCGGTATTTGCGTTTACGCTCGTGTCAGTCCCGAGGATAAGCTCAGGATAGTCCATGCATGGGCAGCGCACAACGAGGTTATAGCAATGACAGGCGACGGTGTCAACGATGCACCTGCATTAAAAGCTGCCGATGTTGGTGCGGCTATGGGTATAACAGGCACGGAGGTTACGAAAAACGCTGCCGATATGATAATTACGGACGACAACTTTGCGACTATTGTTGACGCGATAGCCGAGGGTCGTACGTCATATGATAACATCCGTAAAACAATCCAATTTTTGCTTGGTGTCAACTTTGCGGAAATATTCGTCCTGCTTGCGGGTATGCTCGTCCTCGGACGTACTGTAATTACCGCATTGCAGATACTTATTATCAACGTTGTCTATGACGGTATTCCCGGGTTTTTCCTTGCTTTTGAAAGAGCGGAACCGGGGGTTATGAAACGAAAACCCCTGCCCAAAGGAGCGGGAGTCTTTGCTCAAAACGTCGGTGTGTTTATAACATTTCGTGCGATAACATTCTCAATATTGACGTTGACCGCCTTTATAATCGGCTCATTCGTACAAGTAATCCCCGCTTCACCCGGCGACCTGCTGTACATCCCTTGGGACGGCACGTGGACAATAGACGCGCTCAGAAACGGCGGGAATTTCGCTATAGGCGTTACGATGGCGTTTATGGTGTTAAGCTGGGCATCGACAATAGATACATTTAATACCCGCACTCAACAGTCCATCTTCAAAGCGGGCTTTCTGTCAAACAAAGGCGTCTTCTTCGCAGTAATAGGCGCACTGGCATTTTCTGTTATAGTGGCGTTAACACCACCGTTGATGACAATATTCAACGTTGTGTATGTAAGCGGAAGGCACTGGTTGATAATGGTAGGTTTAGCGTTGGTACAGCTAGGTGCGGTAGAGGTGCTGAAGTTGGCTATACGACGGCGAAAGGTGTAGAGGGCAACATTTGTTGTCAAGGGGTAGTTTCACGCGTCATTCTGCGCGTAGTCGCAGAATCCAGAAATTCATCACTTAAATCACACCAGCTTGGGTTCTCTTTCTCGATGAGATTGATTTTCCATTGCCTGCCACGATTCTTTATTTTCTTCTCTAACTCTATTGCTGCCCGAATACTACTTCCTGCGGTAAACCATACTAATTGATCTACATTATACTTTTCAGTAAATCCTTTGCGGGTTTTGGATTTATGTTCAAGTATGCGCTTTTCTAAGTTATTAGTTACGCCTGTATATAGTGTGCCGTTTTTCTTACTTGCTAGTATATAGACATAGGCTTCTTTTGACATATTAACCTCATGGATTCTGCGACTAACGCGCAGAATGACTGGTGAAACCCCGATGCTGACACATCGGGGGTATCGTTTGGGATAAAAATTTGATTTTTCCATCATTTGCCTTGAATGAATTGTAGCACATTGGCATTGCATACGTCAAGAGAATTTTTTTACCACACCCTGTAGCCCTGGACTATTACTCTTTCGTCGTCGGAGCCGCCGCGGGTGCAGGTGGAGAGGGTTATAATTTGGGAGGCACGAAGGGGAGCGCCTATTCTGTTGGCGAAGCGGGAGAAGAGGCGCGGGGTGAACAGGTCGATATCGTAGGCAGGATCATCTATGTCTGAGAGTCTTGCCGTAAATATCTCGAATGTTATTTCCTCACCGTATACCATTATTGTTATATAACGGTTATTTTCGAGAAACTCATCATCCAAAAACCTCCTCAGTTCTGTGAACATGCCGCCTTCTAACAGGTTATGACCATAGAGGAGGATGTGCGGTGATGTTAAGTCGTTGCGGAAGTCCATAAACAACGCGCCCGCCGGGTTGGTTTCTCCGCCGAATGAAGTACTGAGATATTTCTCATTATCTTCTCCCCGCACAACCGGGTAGCTTATGCCTGTGCCGTCTATACGGATCCAGAAAACGTAGTCGGGGTTAACAGCACGCATTTCCAAATCAAACGCGCTCCATTGCATACCGTAAAACTCTCCGTTTCCCGACTCTGAACCGTCAGCGGAATTGCTTCGCTCACGGAGGGCTTCGTACTCCTCACGGGATGCTCTTAATCCTCCATTGTGTGCCATAACCGCCATAGCTGTAAACAAGGCAATACTACTGAACAGGATTATACCTATCGTCAGTGCGGCGGTTACGGACACTTTGCGAAAAGAGCCGAAAAAGCTCTTTTGCTTAGTGTCTGATTTAATTATGATTTCTGATGCCTTTGACGGCATTTTATTTTTGTTTTCCATAATAAGTTCTTACGTTTGCACGTTTACGCATTTCTCTTTTATAAAAGAACAGGCAAACACATAAACTCGCTGCTAAAAATACTGATACCCACATTGCCACTACCTGCAAGGTAATGTCTGCAACCCCAGTCTGGGGGACATTCCCGAAGCCTGTACTGACTATAAGGTTTAAGTCCGCGTGACCGTCTGTAAACTCGGCACGGAAAACATATGTTCCGTCCGGAAGAGTTGCGATGTAACTTTCATTCAGGGTTATAATCGTGCTGCCGGCTGTCACTGTGTAGTGGGCTGAAGAAATTTCTGTGCCGCCTCTGGTAAGTCGGACAAACCTGCTGTGATCGGCATTAACCCTTCCCTCTCTTGTACCGCTGCCGGTCCATGTACCGAAATGCTGTAACACTCCATGAGCCGTGCCGGAACCGCTGCCGGAGCCACCGCCGCCGTTGCCGCTGCCGGAGCCACCGCCGCCATTACCGCCTTCTCCACTTCCGTTGCCACTGCCGCTGCCACCGCCGCCCTCGGATCCACCGCCGCTCCAATTAGCTGTAACAGTAATAATTCTATCTGCTACTGCGGTAATATTAGCCGGTAAAGTAATGGATGCCGCTGTCGCACTGGTTGGATTTGTGAGGTTTCCTCCGGTCGCCGGACCGCGTGTCCAGTTAACAAATGTTTGCCCTGTAGGAGGCGTACCTGCGTTGAGTGTAACAGTCGCTCCCGGAGCATGGTTCCCTGTTTGAGTCCCGCCGGGTCCCGCTCCTACAACTCTGAGTTGGAATTGCCCGGCAGGCGGGGGCTGGTTACCGTCACCACCGCCGCCACCGGTGGGTACCCAGTTCGCAGTAACTGTTACGTCATTTGACGGCATAGAAAATGATGTATTTGCGCTATTAGCACTTGCAAATGTAACACCTGCTGCCGGTGTTGCAGTCCAGTGTGAGAATTGCTGTCCGGTGGGTGCTGTACCCGCCTCGAGATTAACAGTTGCACCTTGTGCATACCAACCTTGACCTTTTGCACCGGTTCCGCCGTTTTGCAAAGTTACTCCGAATGTACCCGGAGGCCGCTGACCGTCGGGACCTTGTACGCTGTCCGATATAGAAATCCTCGCTTGCCCATTGTTAGCCAGGGCGGTGACACCCGGCAATATTTGCCCCGTCTCCACACTGACCGGCCTGCCGCTTGGAAGAGATGTAAAGGATACAGTTACAATAGTATCATCTATCCCAACAGGGGCTATGACATCAAACTCAAGGTTTAAAAGAACCCCGTCGTATTCCCAGTCTTTTAAGTCCATGACATCTACAAGGGTAATCCATTGTGTTCCGTCAACTTGAGCGCCTTCTTTAATTACTGTTTCCCTGCTAATCCTGAGAGCCTCGCTGGGTGGGTTTTCTCCGGTGGAACGGACAACCGCTCTGATCAACTCAAGCTCCCCCGGTTCGTAACCAACTTCAAACCCGACTGCCGCAAACCCTGTATTGTTCCTTACGGATATCGGAAGCGTCAGCCGGCGTCCCCGTACAGCAGTAGCATTTCTGCTGACTTCGAATACAGTCTGCCCCGGGTTAGCGTTGGCAGCCGGCTGCACAGGTATTAGTGACGCTATTAGTATCAGTGTGAGTAGTGTTGGTATAATCTTTTTCATTGATAATTCCCCCGGTTAATCATTTAGGCGAGAAGTAATAAAGCTGTCATACACGCCCTCGAGCGCAAACCAGGTCTGCAGTGCAAACAAGTCAGCCGAAACCGGATCGCCGGAAGTGCTCATAATATTGCCGTTTCTTATGCTGTTATTCTGCATCATGATTTCCCTGTAAGGAGCCCGTTCTTCTTCCGTAACGGCGTTAACAAACTTCGAGAGCAGGACAAGGTCTGCTAAAGTAAGATTTCCGTCACCGTCAACATCGCCATATGTTGGCGAGAACCGGCGTATAAGGATAGAATGCGGACCTAATTCCAATCGCATTGTACCGGGTAAAGTCAGGCCGACACGGAAAATAAATGTTCCTATTTCTGTCGGCTCGCCGTACATACCTCCTACGGAGTCGATAAACACACCGGGGGGAAGACTGCCTTCTACTATACTAAACGTTCTGGACGGCAACGGACCTCCGCCTATGACGGACGGGACATCGTTTAAATTAGTGATTCTAAATCTCCCCGGATAATCTTCACCTAATATGCCGGTAGGCAGGGTATGGGTAATCTGCGGACGCCCACTATGAAATCCGGTGATTTCGACGTTTATTGCCGGGTGTTCCGGGTCTAAGGGTATAGGCATCCTTATATCCATCCAAGAGAATGCATCATTACCCGGCTCTGACAGTCCCCAATTATTGCCGATTCCTGTCCATGGACCGGCAGGAAAGAAACCGGGGGGTGGTAAAGCAGTCGAAAATCCTGGTATATGATTTATATCTATTAGTGTTTCGTTAGGTCTTCCCGGCGGTGCGGGAAGATTATATAGCTTGCTGACCTCCCAACGAACGAAATTGCTGGCTGTCTGCCCTGCCATTATCCTGCCCACTTCACCCGGCATAATAGCGCGGCCAAATGCCTCGGAATCTCCAAGCACATTACGACGTCCTACATCAGCTGCTATTGAATTTCGTTCTCTGGGTTCAATTATCACAGTTAGATATGCGCGATTCCATATTTTTATTGTATGTTCTTTTTCTTCTCTTGCTCCGTTAATATTCGGATTCGGATGCCTGATTTCAAATTCTATATTTAACGGGTGAGTGCCAGCCTTAGCATTGTCTGTGGTTGTACCGGTTATTGTTAAGAAACGTGTCACATCATTTGAAAAAGCTAATGTACTGTCCGGCAGTTCCAAAGGATCTGGATGCCAGACGATGCCTGTTATACCTGCGGGAATGCTCTCTTGTTTTGCCGCAATCGTTGCCCCGGCGTATTGTTCTGCCGGCTCGTTTGAAATTGCCCATGTAATAGAAGGATTTGTCGATACTACTTCAGGGACCGGTTGTTGCATTGTCGGCCCCGGACCGACCATACCGTCGGGTATAACTGTTTCATCAGGACTGAACTCCGGGCGCGGATGTATATATATTGTGAAGGCTATTTGCTCGGCTTCGCCTATGATTTGGTTCGGATTTGTTGATACGAAGCTGAATGAAACCGGATAGCTCCTGCCTGCTGTCGCGGGTAACGGCGTGCCGGTTATCGCTGCTCTTGTTACATCAGTCGGATCAACTTCAAGTCTTAATCCTTCGGGTAACGGGCCATAACCCCCCGTGAGTATTTGACCCCAGCGCCATGACGGGGGTATGTCGGGTATATCACCTGGTTGAGGTATAGGAAGAAGACCGGGAAGACCGGCAGGGGTAGTGACGCGCATTATGCCGTTTGTTGCTGATATAGTACCGCCCGCTCCTGTTTCCTGATTTGCGCCCGTAAGGTGGTTGTAAGGATGACCAACCATCCCGTCATGCCAAACACCGGCATTAGGAGCAGGCCAGGTTGGCTCTGATATTGTCGGGCGGCTCCAGATTCTGATGTTATAGAGATCGGGTCCCCGGTAGTCTCCCAGTAGGGGAAAATTAACAATATCTGTAGATGATGCTGTAATTCTAAAAGGAAACCCTGTTGAGACCAGGTTAGCCGGCGTATCCTCCGGCTCGCCTATTATGAATGCATTTCTGGTGTCACCGGTTAAATCATACCGAAGCTCGAGGCCTGCAGGTAAAGAAAAACCATCGTCTATATTCCACTCCCATGTCGAGCCTTCGGGAAATCCAACTGTACCTATCGGAACACGGTATGTCACTCCGACTGTTCCGGCCGGAAAGCTTGTTGTTGTAATACCCGGATCTGTTCCTGCTCCATGTACCCTGATTGCAAACCAGAATGTATCCCAAAGCACACCGGTTGACGGAGCTTGATCCGGCCTATATTGATATATACGGACACGGAATGGAATTGGTTCGGCTGTTACATGTGACACCAAAGTAGGCATACCGTCAAATGTGCCGCCGCCGCCGACAGCACCCGGAGTTTGATCAAAATCCAGCCAGGGAAGCGCATCCGGTATTTCAAATCTCCAGTCAAATAACCATCCTTCACCTAGTTCTGGTCGGAGTGGATCGGGTAGGGTGCCACCCCACCACTGCCTGTTCATGATTTCCTGCATGCCTGCAGGGTTATTTAGCCTGACAGGATAAGGAACACCAACTACAGCAGCAGGAAGGACAATTGGCGGACCTTGCACGGGTGTCCACGGTTCAGATGCCGGTGTAGGAACTGCGCCATACTCATGCATGTCCTTTATAGCCATTATAGTTTCTCTTTGGTTCTCGTAATTAATGGAGGGGACTTTATTTTCGTACAGTGCCGCTATTGAGACACGATTGTCGGGCATAATGAATGATACAAAAGCCATCTCCTCATCGGTCTTCTCGTCAAAAAATTCAACTTGCGCTTGGTTCGGGTCTGCTTCCCATCCTTTAAAGCCAACAGCGGAAACGCTAAGTTCAACGGTTTCTCCGGGAAGTATACTATGAGGTATGAAAGGATAGAACTGCAAATAGCCTGTTTCCTGCGACCTTGTTGTTGCACGCGGCCAGAAGCGGAACTCTTCCCACACGTCTATTTCATCTTCTCCGGACTCCAAAACTACACGTATCGACATGTCAGCTTCGCCATCCGCACTGCCCCGAACACGCTCACGCGGTTGCGCACCACCTGTATCGTCACCGCCGCCGAAAATGTGCATAACGACAACTGCCGCTATTGCTACGCAGAGCGATATCAGGAGCGTTAACATTACTGCTTTTAATATTTTCATAGTTCCTTCTCCTTGAGCCAACGGGATGGCTTTATCCGGTATTTATATCAAAAATAACTGGTTGTGTTAAGTTGTGGATTGCCACACCGTCTGCGGACGGTTCGCAATGACGAAAAGCATACATTTTTACGTGTCACATTATACTACAAAATACCCCTAAATGTCAAGATAAGTAACATTAGTGTTTACCATAATTTACATAGTTTTCACATACTCCGGGGTCTTATAACTTGTGTTTGGGCATGAAAAAATACACCTTATATAGTATATCGGTGTATTTGGTGAAAAGTTTAGGTGTTTATTTGGGGAGATAGGACGGTGGTTAATTCTTCACAGAAGAAGTATTGTCTTTCTTTAAATATAAATGAAGTGAGTTTAACCCAGGCTTTTTTAGCAAGGCTATAACTGAACGTATTGTATCGTCATTTTCAATATCTTCCATACTTTCATAATGAATTGCCACGGAATAACCATTCTTCATTTTCTCTGCATATGGATTAGGTCTGGCATTTGTAAAATCATAGTGTTCTCTCATTTTCCTGTGCCTCCGTATATCTTTTCTTCACTCTTGTTAGCTTTCCGTGCAGAGATGAGTCTTATTGCATCATATTCATCTCTATAGCAATGACATACCACTAACAGGCTGGTTTCCTTGCTCATTCCGAGTAATATAAAACGGTCTTCTTCGTCAGAATGCGCTTTATCATCCAATAGCACAGCATTTGCATCGCCAAACGCGGTCATTGCTTCGGTAAAGGATATCCCATGTTTGTGCTCATTTACTCTCGCTTTATCTTCGTCCCAATCGAACAGCATATCCAAAAATATTTCCATATTTGCTCCTTTGCTGCTGCCTCTTCACAATAGCATAAAAAACAATGATTTTCAAGAAAATTAGATTGAGATTTTACGGATATTTTTCGGAAAATCTCCGTAACCTTACTCCGCGAACACTTCCGCGAGGTCTATTTCGAAGCCGTCGAGGGTGCTGACGGGGGCTTGGGCGGTTTCATTGTAGATTGTTGTAATGTATTTGCCGTCTACAAGCAGGTTTACTTCAAGCAGGTTGCGCTCCGGGTCTATTATCCAGTATTCTTTAACGCCTGCTTTTTGGTATTTATCGAACTTTAGTTTCCTATCCATCCGTGTTGTGGATGGTGAGAGAATTTCGATTACTAAATCGGGTGCTCCGTCAACATTGCGTATATCGAGTTTTGATTTGTCGCACACAACTATTATGTCAGGTATGAATACTGTCGCTTCTTTTTTAAACAGGTGTACACCCGGTGCTGTAAAGACCTTACATTTTTTGCCTTTTAAAAACATGAACAAATTTGCATGTATTACTCCAAGTATCCCTTGATGCCGCAGTGTTGGACTTTGCATAACAACAAGATATCCTTCGTATAACTCCACCCGGACATCCTCCCCTATCTCGTAATACTCTTCAATTGTATACAACCGGCTATAATCAGGTTGCGCTTCTTGTACCTCAAGGTCATCATCCTTTTTATCATACATCATTAATTTCTCCTCCTCGTCTTCATAACATTTCTTGTCACTCTTTAATCCCGGTCAAGACATACATACAATAACACAGTGCCTTTCTACATATCAATAACCATTTAATGATGAAAACGTAGACAGATGGATTGCCACGCGCAATGCGGTTGCGGGGACAGTCCATCTGTCTTCTACCTCCCTGTACTCAGATAAGCCAATGGGGAACAGCCCAGGTATCATTACCTAGCGGGTAGAGGTCGTTGGCGGTGCAAATTACTGTGCCGGTCCCTATCTTTATGTTTGTATCTCCTATCGGAGCAAGAGCACTGAAGTTTTTTACTGCCTTTTTATCAGGATTAGCGTTTTTCTTTATTTCGATCGGATACAGTACCCCGTTGCGTTCAATTAGTATGTCTATTTCTTTACGGTTGTTCGTATCCCGGTAATAATGCAGCGGCGGGCGTAACCCTGTGTTTGTAAAGCTTTTATATACCTCGCTTACGACATAGTTTTCAAAAAATTCTCCACTGTCGGCAAGCTTTTCCAACACTTCGGCATCATCAATACCCCGCAGATAGCATAGCAGACCGGTGTCAGCGAAATACAATCTGGGTGTCTTAACAACTCTTTTTAGTGCGTTGTTAAAATAGGGTGATATAAGAATGACAATGCCGGAAGAAACAAGAATTGACACCCATTCTTTAGCTTTATTCACAGAAATCCCGACTTTATTTGCAATGTTTGTGTAGTCTACATGAGATGCAACCAATCCGGCACATACTCGCATAAACTTATAAAATGCCAGTTCATCGGCAACCTGTGCCAACTCCCTGATGTCCCGTGATAAATACGTTTGAAAATATGAGCCGAAATAATCATGCAGCGGTATGTCCGGTTTCTCGTAAAGACGCGGCATACCGCCTTTTAGAATATGAGAAAAGAGTTCCTGCCTGTTCATTTTAACGGATACTTTTTGGCGCGAGAGTAACGTGTCCGGCGATGCACTATACTCATCAAAATGTGTACCGGTAATCTCTGAATTTGACAGGCTGAATAAGTTAATAATTCCGACACGCCCTGCCAGACTTTCCGATACATTTTGCATTGAAACAAAGTTCTGCGAGCCTGTAAGCCAAAAGCTTCCGCACACTTTATTTTCATCAACATATGCTTTTATATACGATAAAAGGTCCGGCGCATATTGGAATTCGTCAATAATCAATGGCGGCTTGTGTTTTTGTAAAAACGCGACAGGTTCTTCAACTGCCAGCACTCTGTTTTCAGGTATATCAAGCGTGACAAAATCCCGCTCCGGCTCCGCAAGGTGCTTTAGCAGTGTTGTTTTCCCGACTTGTCTCGCTCCGGTCACCATAACTACCGGAAAGACTGCGGATATTTCCCGTATTTTTTGTTCAATTTTCCGCTGAATGTACATATCCGCCCCCATATGTTGTGCTAATGTTATTGTTCGTCGTTAGTTTAGCACACCTTTGGCGTCTATGTCAACCCTTTTTGGCGTTTTTTCTCGACGTACATTGCTTCGTCGGCGCGTTTGAAGACGTCGCGCAGGGTTGTGTCTATGCCGGGGGTGAACATTGCTGCTCCGCAAGCGCAACTGAAGTTTTGACCTTTTACGGCAACGCGGTTTTCGGCGCGTAAGGCTTTCATTACATCTCTGATAAAGTCTTCATCTTTTCCGACAATGATTGACGCAAACTCATCACCGCCGATCCTGTAAAGAGAGCCTGCGCCACGAAGATTGCTGTTAATTATATCCGCTGTGGATTTTATGTATGCGTCTCCGACTTTGTGCCCCTGTGTGTCGTTAATTGTCTTTAAGTTGTTTACATCGAAAATAATAAGCGTGACCTTCTCGCCTTTGTCGGCAAGATTGCCCGCTTCACGCAAACTATGCTCAAATGCCATACGGTTCTCGTAACCTGTAAGGAAATCCGTGTACGCAAGCTTTTTGAAGTATGGCTCCGATGCTCTGTTCAGACTAAGGTATGATGTAACGGATATTATAAGCAGCAGACCTCCTGCTAAAAAGAGACCGTAAGTCAATGCCTGTTCGTTTAGATTTGCAAGAAAATTAACGTCAAACTCCATACATACAACGCCCAGAAGCTCATTATCTTGGTCAATTACAGGCCAGAATATTGTAAAGATGTTTCCGTCATCCGTCTGATAAAATGATTCCGCAAAGATTGCCATACCTTCGTTTACACTTCGCCGCAAATCAGCTTCCGGCCTGCCGGACGGTTGGTAATCTGCATCTGAGCCGCCGGAGGTTCTCAAAGTCGTTACTATCGTGCCGTCTTCTTTTATCTCTGCTATATAGAGCCTCCTAAGACCGCCGACACCGCGAAGATTATCAAGTATTCCTTGAATGTTCAAGCTCGCATGAATCCCCGCTTCGGTGTTTTCGCCGATGTCAACAAAATCACTGCCGTCAAGGCTTGCGAGTATATAATCCTTAACACCGATAGCACGCGTGCGCACATCTTCTCTCACCATTCCTTGTGACGTTAAATACACGATTGCATAAATCCCTGCCGACGACAATAAAACAGTAATAATAAGGATAACGTACATTCTTTTGACTAAGCTGTTTTTCACTTGAAACACCTGATTTCGTTTAAACTGTAAGATATCCTTATATTACTATTACGGGGGGAGTTATGCAAGCTGAACTTACAAGACAGATGAACCGTCCCCTTGTCTTGTTATCGCTCTACTAATTCTTCTATATTAATGGGTTTCAGATTTCGCTTAATAACTACAACTGTCAGGACCAATAAGCCAATAAACATTATTGCCAGAACCGTTGCGCCTGTGTAAATCACCCATTGCGGGATTCCGCCTGCAACACCGGGCGTTCTCGGACTTTGCTGTGCTTGTTGGTTTACTGCGTTTTCATTCACGACTGCGGCTTCCTGAGCAGTGACTATAAAGTCCTGTTCAAAGTCCCATGTTTCACCTTGAAATTCGACTGATACTTTCGCTGTGTATTCCCCCGCTTCTATGCCGTAACCTGCCCTGTCAACAAATGATAAGTTGAATATGGAATTCGGTGCGAAGCTGACATCCGGCATATCATATCTAAAAACGGGTTGATTGCTGCCTTTGGGATAAATTACCGAAGTTATAGATGTTCCGCTAATAAGCACGGGCTTCGGATTTCTGATTTGCGCGACTATGGATGCTCTGTGATTAACAAGCTCCGCCGTTACATCACCCAAGGCAAAGTCGGGTTCAATATTCCCTGCATTTCTGCTTTGTGCCAGCCGCACCGCAACTACGTATGCAAATTGGTTCACAATCATTCCCCCTGCGGCTCTTTCTTCTTCGGTAACTTCCTTAAGAACCCTTATTGATCCCAGAGCGATTCCGTCAAACGGCCGCTCAGGTACATTGAGCTTAACCGATACAGGTATACTTGAATCTGCGGGGATTGTATAGTGGGTTTGCGGGATAGTTATCATTTCTTCCAATGGTGTTTGGAGTGTTTCGTCCATCACTGCACTTTTTGAAGTATAGTCAATGTCGCCGTTACGATTTGTGGATGCAGTGACTGCCTCAACAAGAACAGTTATGCTTTCAGAGCTTTCGTTGTGTACCATCACAACGAGGTTTTGTTCCTGTCCCGGGTATACCAGCAGGTCGAAAAACGAGCTGTCGTTTTGTTGTTGATTCTCCGGCAATACCGGAGTTATCGAGAACCCCACAGAGGAGGATGCTGCACAAATCACTGTGACCGGGAGTGCCATAGCAGCAATTATTATCAATGTTCCAATTATTTTTATTATTCTACGTGTTGTATACATTTTTGTCGCCTTCCTTCTTGTGTGCCAAATTTCAGGAACATTTCAGTATTCGAAATTCGGCACACCGGGGTCCCTCGCTAACACGCCGGGATCTTTTTTTTATTTCTTGTCTTCTGATTAGTAGATGACGAACTATTCGTCTTTTACGGTACGATAGGTGCGCTAGCAGGAACAGTCATAATATTCCATGTCAATACTGCCTGGGCTTCGCCGATTTCTGTTACGCTGCTTGGCGGTACTGTCAGCACGCCGCCCCAGGATGCTGCGTGTACACCTAGTCCGGGGATGTCAAAAACATGGGCTGTTGTGGGATCTTTGCCGTTATTTCCTGCATCGACAGTGCCTCCTCTGTAATCAGTTGCCAGATTAAATCTGAGATGGGTAGAGTTTGCACTCGCTTTCAGCGGGTTGGTTACCTCTTTGATGTACGGGTTTGTGATATTAACGAGATTACCTTCTGCATCTCTTTCGGTTGCAAGGAATGCGCTTGTTACGAGTTCAAGCTGAAAACCTGTCAGTGTCGGGGCTTTGCCGTTCGGTGCCAATGCATTGGGTGCAAAAAACTGATCGATTCCTACTACTACCTGATATGGAGCTACTGTTTCGTTTTTGATAATGATTCCCAAATAGTCCGTACCGGCTGTTCTGTGCTCCATCCATGAGGCAAATCTTTGCTCATCCACATTGAGTAAAACATCATGTTTACCAAAGTCCACGTCTCTGGATGTCACGAAGCTCCACTTGCCGTCATCAGTGACCGGGATGGCGGCGTTGCCAAGGTTAATAATTTCTACCTTGCCCTCTTGATAGGCAATCCCTGCGCCACCTGATCCGCTCGTTGCAGTTACCTGCTTCGGCTCTGTCGGCTCTGTCGGCTCATCTGCCATTGCGATTGTGCTCACGCTCATAATCATTGCGAGTACAAGCGCCGCTGCTGTGAGTTTTCTTTTCATGTCTTTCTTCTCCTTTAGGATTTTTGTTTTTGAAACCATCTTGTATTGATGGATTTTCACACTTTTATTGTCTTTGCCGGTTCATTTTTATCCTTCTTGTATATCAAATTGAATGTTATTACTTCTAAAATGAACACTATTGTATGGAAGATTGTCCACCAGTCCATCAGAGCCATAATTTTACTTGCATCCTGAGTAAGTGCGAATATTAGAATTCCCATTCCTCCAAGTACCGCTGTAGCTGCGAACCACTCAAGTCTGCGGTGCTGATAGAGATTTTCTTCATCGATTATGTAAGTTTCGTTCTGACCGAGTGATTTAAGCTTAGCTTTTGCTGCTCTTTCAATTTGTTTCCTTTTCTGCAGGATTTTTATAAATGCTATCGGTACGAGAACCGCTCCGATTGCTGTCAGTATCAAGTTGAGCATCGCCCAGTGATCCGAGCTCCATGGAGCAAAGAATATAAATCGGGGATTGGCTAGCGGTATTACGGGGTGTTCCAGTATCTGGTCAGTTATCGGTTGCGCCGGTGGTGCAGCCGGAACCGGTTGATCAGGAATGATTGTTTCAATCACAGGGGGTTCTTCAGGAAGTACTATCTCGACCGGCGGCGGTTCTGCCGGGGGTAGTGCCGGGGGAGGTGGTGCCGGCTGTGGCGCCGGAGGTCGTGGTGCCGCAGGCTGCATTATCATTACCGGTGCCACGGCAGGTGGCGGTGGTTGCACTATTACAACAGGCGGATTGGGAGGCGGCGGAGGAGGAGGCTGTGCCGGTGGTTGTACAATTACTACCGGTGGCGGTGGTGTTGCAACCGGCGGCGGTGTCGTTACTACCGGCGGTGGTGTCGTTATAACAGGCGGCGGTGTGGGTGTGACTACGACCTCCCTATAGACAGCTCTTACTGTTATATCATCTGTGACATTGGTAAACGGGCGGTCCCATCCGATAAATATCCAGCCGGTCATGCTTGGGTTCGGCGGCGCTATTGCACTGCCTCCGTGCGGTACGCGCATCGTACTTATCGGAGTCCCGTCCCTGTCAATAAACTGTACTGTATACCAATGTTGTGTCCACCGTGCGTACACTGTTGTATTATCACGCACAACAGTACGGTCATTAAACCATTCCCCTGTGCCGTCAGGGTGTGTATTCCATCCGACGAATGAAAAACCATCTGTACGGTCAGGTGTGGCAGGCATTTGAGCATTTGTGGTTTCACGTATGTTGCTGCCTCCATCTACAACGACTGCGGCATGTACTCCATCGCTGCCATAGTTGAGCATAAATGTCACTGTGCGCGGGCCTGTCGTAAACGTTACGCCTACATTTCCGGTTCCGGTTGTGGTTGTGGATGCCAAAGCAACCTGTGAACCAAATATAGATACTATTATTGTCAATATCAGACATAATGCTGTCAGTTTTCTGATATCACATTTCATCACTTCATTCCTCCTGCTTTTTTTGTAATGTTAATTGGTTATGTTTGCATTTTAGTCATTTGAAAGCGCGCCCGCTACACAGGAAACTGTATATTTTACGAAGTTTGGTAGTATATTTAGGATAAATTTGTGGCAAATGATGGCAAGACAGGGGGACGGTTCACAAGACAGGGGGACGGTTCATCTGTCTTGTCGGTTACGACAAGTTAGATGGACCGTCCCCTCTGTCTTGTTAGCTAGTGTTTACCCTGTAGTTATCATACCTCGTTCAACCGCTATCCGAATGGCATCGGCACTGTTTGTGGCGTTTAGTTTTATGAATATTGATTGTAATATTTTATTTATTGTATTTATTGACAGATAATGAGTGGCTGCCATTTCGTCACGGGACAGACCGTGGTAGAGGTCGCTTAAAATCTCCCGTTCACGTGCTGATAGCCGGATATCATCCTTTATATTCTTTTCCTTCTTAATCGAAACGGCGATAACTGCTGCCTTTTTTGCGTATGCAGAGGCTTTTCGCTCAACAGTCTTGAGCCAGTCTCCCGGTATAGTGCATCCATCCTGCTTTGATGCGGCGGCTGCCAAAAGACGGAAATCTTTGCCGAGTTCTATAAACGGCATTACGAGAACTCCGTCATATGACAAGGTATATGCCTTTTCAAAATCCCGTATTGCACTTTCGGTATCATCCAGCTTCAGCCTGACCACGGACAACAGCAAGGTGAGAATCAACTCACCTAAGCGAAATCTGTGCATCGGCGCTCTTGGATAAGAATTTGACAAAACCGTAAGTGCCTGTTTAAATTTTTCCGACGCTATAAAGCATTTGACACCGACAATTAACTCCCTTACAGGAATTTGAACCTCCGCCGCGGATTCCCTTTCGTCTATGGTAAGCCATGATGCTGCCATCTCGGGCAGCCCGATTTGTGCATAAAACAACCCGGTAAATAAATCGTAAAGAACCTTATGATTCCAAAACGCTTCTTCATCACGGCTGTTACCCAGTTGATTCAATATCTCCTTACACAGCAAATAATCCCCCTCATGAATTGCCATGCGGAGCAAATACCCGTTCGCCATGGCAGCAATGCTGTATTGCCCTCTTTCATGCGCCCGGAGTATCGCTCTGTGTGCATGATTTCTTGCAAGGTCAAGTTGATTCTTGAAGAAGGCTATCTCGCAAGCGACCAGATCATCATAACCGCAATACATGCCGTGGGCGGTCAAATCGATGTATTTTGCGGCTTCCTTTGACGTTTCGTAAAATTTATCAAAATCTAAAAGCTCTGCGTCCTCACCTACCGTACACGAAAACGAGCGGACATCGGCGACTAAAAATGCACCTGTCCCCTTCTCGGGCAATTTTCCCGAAAGCTTTTGATATTCAAGCGATTTTTCGAGAAACTCCGCAGACTTGCTTTGATTTGTAACGGTGCAGGTATATAAGTTTATATATGACAGATTCCTGTAGGCGGCAGATATAGCGGAATAAGACAGCGGCGTATTTTTATTCTCCCATTTGCTGATGGTCTCAAAGGAATGTTCTTCAGCTTCCTTGAATCTGCTCATGCCTACAAGCAACAACGGAATAAACAGGACTCGGAGCATCAGTACGCTAAAATCGCTGTCTTCATCATCACCCGTATTTATGCTCTGTATAATACTCAAAAAATATTCACTGGTATTACCCGCCATTCTGAAAGGACATGATAATAATACTTCAAGAACACGGTCATATTGCCGGGATATAGTACAGTATTTTATTACATTCGCAATAAGGTTGTTTTTTAAACACCACTCGGCTACACGCAGATATGTATCACGCTTCTCCTCGTCCGATAATTTATCCTGCTTACTTTGCAAAAACTCCAAAAATAACGGATGAACCCTGTGGTCGCCGATAAAGCTGTCAAACCATACAAACGGTACCAGTTGAGGTGCATGCTCTGCGAGTAAGCCGTCATGGAAGGTCTCGTCGAGCTGCGTAAGCGGTAAGTCCGGGGTAAGTGATAGTTGTATCAGCCTTATTTGAGCGTTTTCCGGAATGTTATCAAATACTTCTGTTTCGAGCAGCTTAAATATGTTCTGTTTTGCGGATTTCAACGCCCGGTCAAGGTCGTGGGGATTTTTTTCAATTATGAGCGAAAGCATTTTCAATGCCAGAGCCCAGCCGTTTGTGGATTTTGCGATCTTTTTTATATCCTTTTCAGAAAACAGAGTTTTGCAGTGAGTGAAATAATCTGAAATTTCATCTTCCGTGAATTGCAGTTCATCTTCCGTGATAATACACGCAACGCCCTTTGAAAACAAAGATACCGTGTTGATTTCAGGTTCTTTTCTTGAAATCAAAATAATGCATGAATCCGGCAATTGCTGCTGGGCGCAACGTTCCACGAAGGTGAGTACCTGCGGATCGGTTATTACATGAAAGTCATCGTGCACAAGGTAGGTTTTATGCGAGCGATGCTCTGTACTTCTGAGTAATTCGCCAAACTGTTTGAAGCGGGCAAGCGTTTCAGGAAATCCGAGCTGACGCAAGCCGGCTGCCAAATCGGGATTATCCATGGAAACAGTGTGCACGATACTCTCCCAGAAATGAGAGATAATATTGTCACTTGCGCTGAGTTGTATCCATCGGATAACAGAGCTTTCCTGCTGCTTGAGGTAGTGATAGACCGCCTGAGTTTTCCCGTATCCGGCTCCCGCAATCATATATACAAGTTTACAACGTACAGCGTTGTCCAAAATCCTGTCAAGGCGGATGCGGGGCATAAATCCGGCAGTCAATGAAACACCTTCTAATTCAGGCTTTGCAGAAATATCCATAAAAAAGCCAACCCCTGTTACTCAAGTATTTTTCGCATATTATGCTAATCCAAAGGAGTCATTCGGCAATAAATCGCCGGGTGACAAGCACCAAGAAGATTGTAACAGGGGTCAGTTTTTTTGTCAATTTATCGTGCAATATTTTGCACGAATTTATCGGGGACAGGGGGACCAGGACAGGGGGACGGTTCATCTGTCTTGTTTACGTTGGAGCAGCCAGCAATGTCCATGTGAACACCGATTTAAAATCGCCTTCTACTACGGTGTTAAGTGCTGTTTGTGCTTCTATTCTGTAGTCCAACTGTGTCCAGTGCCATTTTATGCTTTCGCCTTTTACGCCGGTTCTTGTGATTACTATAAGCGGATCAGAATTAAGTTCTATCGGGGTAGGATCGTCCCCGAGCCGGGGTATTGCAACCGGATTTGCTCCGATTATTCCTGTATTGTTATCAAATGGAGTTGTTTGCAGAGTCAAAGTCCAATTGTTATGCTCTGTATTAGCGATTTCAAAGCCGTAACTCCACTTATCCGCGCCTTCAAGATAGTCTGACAGAACATTACTCGCCCCCGGGGCATCGCCGTACGGTCCGACAGGATTCACCGTAAGCAGTTCTCTTTTCCCGAAATGGATAGTGTCGGGTACACGGAGCAGAGCGAACGTTGTGGATTCCTGCGGCTGGTACAGTACCAAATCAGGGCTATTACCGGGGTTACGGGGTATGACATACCATTCACTTCTCGGATTACCGGTACCAAGGTAGTTGAAGCGCAGTGCTTCATGGTTGTTTGCGTTTCCTTGTCCCGGAGCCATACGCGCGATTACTGTCAGCCCTGTTGCCAAGCTTGCGCTGTCTTTTACATGTTCTCGTATATTGATACTGGCACCATTTCCAAGCGGTCCTACAATGTTAACAATTTGATTGGGGTTATTATTTGTTGTGTAGCGGTCAATATAATCGTCATTTTTATCACGGCCGACTTTCGGATTGCCGCTGACGTTTATTGTTGCACCGTCGTACCATGTAATGCCTTTGCTGTTGCCTGCGAAGTTACCGTATATCTCGCCGCCGTACAGGTTCAGAACCGCTCCTTCTCCGAGTAAAATAGCACCACCTATGTATTGATCGGGGTTGCTGGTGGAAAAGTTTGTACATGTGTTGTTGGTGATTATCGTTCCATCGACTACCGTAAATACACCCGGGACAATGATGCCTTCCGAATCCATGCCTTCCGAAACAAAAGCACCGCCGCCAAAATTCCAAGCCTCGTTATTTGCTATGATTTTCTCGGTGAGTCCACCCGTGTCGGGGTTTTTGGTTTCAAAGGTGCCGCCCAGTACGCGTATGCCGCCGCCGCGACCACCTTCGGATAGATTATTTGTAATGACACCCCCGTACATTATGAATTCGCCTTTTGGGGCAACATAAACACCGGCGCCTTCAAGTGTTGTCCTGTTATTGTGTATACTGCCGCCGTTCATCGTGAATCTTGTACCCGGACCGACATACACTCCGCCACCGCCGTAATGAACGCCGGTACCACCGGTAGCTGTACGATTGCCGGTAATCGTGCCGCCATTCATTATGACATTGCCTTTATATATGGTCACGCCGCCACCACCGTGAACAGCACCTCTGCTGTAGTTGTTAACTATCCGCGCACCATCTTCAATAAAGAGGGTACCGCCATTTACCGTTATACCGCCGCGCGCATTGCCTGCGGTGATAGAAGTGGGGGTATACGTTTCAAAAGCTCTTAATAATACATTTTGCAATGTCAAAGTTGCACCCTCATTTATAACAAAGTGCCGGACATTTCTGAACATTCCCAGTGGAAGATCGTTCTCGCTTTCTTCAGAAGTGAGTGTTATATTATGACCTCCCGGAACCGTGATTGCGTCATTAAATAATATCCCGCCGCTTATCTGAGCTATTACAGGGGTTCCCTCTTTGATAGCAGCATTGATCGTTGCGGCATTGGCATCACCCACAAAGAAGGCTGCCTGAGCAGGGGTTAGTTCGCCATTGACCAGGTTATTGAGATAGAAATACCCGTTGACCTGTGTTGCTATAAGGACTCCGCCGCGCAGCATTGAGAAGTTTATAATATCGCATGTGCATTTGTCTTCGCAGTATTCGCAAATGTCACATATACACTCTTCTTCGCAGTATTCGCAAATGTCACATATACACTCTTCTTCGCAGTATTCGCAAATATCGCATATACATGCTTCTTCGCCATAGAATTCGCAATAATATATGCGGTCGATAGCGTTGCTCCCGGTATAGCTCACGTCATCGTCATTGATGTCGTCTGAATTATCAGGGTTGGTATGCGCTGTGTCGTCATATGCCGTGTTGTCATACGTCGTTTCGTCATACGTCGTGTCGAGGACAGGGGGATCGTCCCCTTGTCTTTCGTCTAGGACGGGGGGATCGTCCCCTTGTCTTTCGTCTAGGACAGGGGGATCGTCCCCTTGTCTTTCCGCCGTGTCGTCATTAACTGTGTCGATAATGACACTTTCTTCGCCGCCGGTGTCACTCGGCAATATAACAGGTTCGGCGTATTCCGCCGGTTCTTCTGCGGAGTATAAATCTTCCGCAAATGCATGCTCAATCGGTATTGGTATCATCACAATAGTGGATATCAGCATACTGATTGATATGAGAATTGCATATAGTCGTTTTTTTGATAGATATTTTTTCACTACTTCACCTTCTTAAGTTATGTTGGCACATCCTGCAATGTCCAGGTAAATACTGATTTGTAGTCGCCGGGTACTACCGTGTCCATTTTTGTTTGTGCCTCTATTCTGTATTGCAATTGGGTCCAGTGCCACACCAGGATTGCATTTTTGATGTCACTTGAAAATACTTGGAGCGGAGCCGAAGTAAGATCTATCGGGGTTGGATCACTTTCGCCGTTTCGCAGTGCCACCGGGATTGCTCCTACTATACCGTCCGTGGTTACAAATGGTGTTGTTTGCAGTGTCATAGACCAGACATCATACCTTGTATTAACAACCATAAACCTGTAAAGCCAATTCTCATACCCGTTCGGACCCCCGCTTGCATAGTCTGCTTCCACATTGCTCGCTCCCGGCGCATCTCCGTACGGTCCTGCAAGGTTCGTTGTATACAGGTCTCTTTCCCCAAAATAGATATCGTCAGGAGTCATGATAAATGCGAATCTTGAGGTGTCCGGTATCCGTTCCAATATTAAATCAAGGTTATTATTACCGGGGTCACGCGCTGCTACACGCCATCCGGTTTTTACCTCGCTATTGTTCAGGTAGTGAAATTGGCTTGCTACTCTAGCGGATGCAAACCCTCCCGGTATCATGCGGGCGATTACTGTCAAGTCGTCCGTATAATCCGGTCTTCCAATGTCGGTTATATGATCGCGTATATTAATACGGGCAAAATTCCCAACCGGTCCTACAAGATTTATAATTTGATTTGGATTATTTGTTGTTGTGTAGCGGTGTATATAATCGTCATTATCGTTGTATCCGACTATCGGATGGTTTCTGAGATTGATTGTGCCGCCGACCCAGGTAATACCCTTGCTGTTGCCTGCATTATTACCGTATACCCCGCCGCCGTACAGGTTCAGAGTCGCATTGTCGCTAAGTATAATTACTCCCCCTAATGATTCGGATGTATTATTTGTGATGACACCCTTGTGTATTGTAAAGCTGCCACCCGGAGCAATGAAAACACCGCCGCCGCCATGTTGAGGTCCCGGAGCATGGTTGGTTTTATTGTTCGAGATTGTTCCGTCGTTCAGAATAAATTGACCGAGTACATATACACCTCCGCCGCCTGTAAGAATGCCACCGGAGCTACCGCCGAATACCGCATTGTTATTATCTATTATGCCGCCGTTCATCGTGAAGCTGCCGCCCGGTCCGACAAGCACTCCGCCGCCGCCGCGATGACCGCCGTTACCGGTGGTTGCACGGTTGCCTGTAATCTCGCCGCCATTCATTATGACTTGGCCGCTATTTATGGTCAAAGCGCCACCGCCGTCATTGGCACTTCTGTTGTGGTTATTTATTATTCGCGTACCATTTTCAATAATAAGAGTGCCGCCATCTACCGTTATCCCGCCGCGCATACTGCCGGCATCGACAACTGCGGGGTTTGGCGATTGAAAAGCACTTAAATGTGCACTTTGCAACGTCAATGTTGCACCCGGATCTATAATAAAGTGCCGGATGTCTCTGAGCATGGTCAGCGGAAAATTACCGCTTTCGGAATTGATTATTATATTATGACCGCCCGGAACCGTGATAGTGTCCATAAGTATGAAGCCGGAGCTTATCTGCGCTATGACAGGGGTTCCCGCTTTGATTGCGGCGTTGATCGTTACGGCGTTGGCATCACCAACAAAGTCGGCTGCCTGGGCTTCGTTTACGTTACCGGCGATTACATTTTCGAGATAGTTAAACCTATTGATATCCGTAGCTATAAGGACTCCGCCGCGTATCTTTGAAAAATCTATTACATCGCATGTGCATTCGCCTTCGCAGTATTCACAAATGTCACATGTACACTCTTCTTCGCAGTATTCGCATATATCGCACAGACATGCTTCTTCGCCACATGCCTCACCACACATTTCGCCACACATATCACTGCATTTATCGCCGCACTTATCGCCGCATAAATAGCATATAGCGTAAGATTCAGTTTCAGCATATTGGATGGTATCGTTGTCCGTGCCGCCATCGGTATTGCACACACACACGTCTTCGTTGCAAATCGTACACTGCCGGATATCGCTATGTTCACATACATATACGTCTTCTTCGCAATACTCACAAATCGTGCTGTCACTATCGCTGCTCCCGTCGCTGCTCCCGTGGTTGCTTTCGTGGTTGTTTTCATCATAGCCTTCGCCATCGTCACTGATGTCGTATATATCACTTATGTCGTTGTAAGTTGTGTCATCATCATTTGTGTTTAAATCGATGCTTTCGCCATCATCGTCAACTGTCAATGTGATGGGTTCTGCGTATTCCGCCGGTGTTTCCGCAGAGTATAAATCCTCCGCGCTGACATGCGCAATCGGTATTGGTATCATCACAATAGAAGATACCAGCATACTGATTGATATGAGAATTGCATATATTCGTTTTTTAGATAGATGTTTTTTCATTACTATCACCTTCTTAAGATATGTTTGAGGACAGGGGGGCGGTTCATCTGTCTTGGGGAGCAGTCTCCAGGACGGGGGGACGGTTCATCTGTCTTGTTGCATTCCCTAGGACAAAGTGGATAGTTCATCTATATTTAGGACAGATGAACCGTCCCCTTGTCTTATGAACCGTCCCCCTGTCTTGTTACGTTGGGACATCCTGCAATGTCCATGTGAACACCGATTGAAAATTATCTGCAATTACGGTGTTGAGTGCTGTTTGTGCCTCTATTCTGTAGTCCAGTTGTGTCCAGTGCCATTTTATGCTATCGCCTTTTATGTCAGTTATTGTGATTACTCTCAGCGGTGTAGAGTTAAGATCTATCGGAGCCGGATTGTTAACGTTCTTGCGGATAGCGACCGGATTTGCTCCGATTACTCCGGCTGAGTTTCTAAATGGAACTGTTTGCAATGTCAAAGTCCAGTTGTCATGCTCTGTGTTTTCTATTTCAAAGCCGTAACTCCACTTTTCCGCGCCTTCAAGGTAGTCTGACACGACATTGCTCGCCCTAGGAGCATCGCCGTATGGTCCGACAAGAGTCGTCGTAAGCAGTGATCTTTCCCCAAAGTGAATATTGTCGGGTACACGGAGAAGAGCAAACTTTGTGGAAACCGGCGGCTGGTACAGTATCAAATCAGGGTCATTACCGGGGTTACGAGGTATGACATACCATGTACTTCTCGGATCACCGGTACCCAGATAATGGAAGCGTTGTGCCTCATGGTTGTTTGCATTTCCAAGTTCCGTGTTCATACGTGCGATTACTGTCAGCCCTGTTTCCACATCTTCCGACCTTGCCCTGTCACCTGTATGCTCCCGTATATTAATACGAGCATTATTCCCCAGCGGTCCTACAATATTTATAATCTGATTAGGATCATTAGTTGTTGTAAACCGGTCAATATAATCGTCATTATTGTTGTATCCGACTATCGGATTGCCACTGATATTAATTGTGCCGCCAAACCAGGTAATACCTTTGCTGTTGCCTGCGTTATTTCCGTATATCGCGCCGCCGTGCAGGTTTAGAGTCGCATTGTCTCTAAGTAAAATCGCTCCGCCAACTGAGTCTGATGTATTATTTGCGATAACACCATTGGACATTGTGAAGCGCCCTCCGGGTGCAACAAAAACACCGCCGCCGCCATGCTGAATTCCCGCAACCTGATTAGTCCGGTTTCTCATAATTGTTCCGCCGGTAAAATTAAACTCGCCTTCTACATATACACCACCGCCGCCCGTAAGATTGGCGTCGGAACCGGTGCTGGCTGCTACAAGGTTGTTATCTATCAAGCCGCCGGTCATCGTGAACTTGCCGTTTGGTCCTACATACACGCCGCCGCCGCCGCGATAATTGCTGTTGCCGGAGGTTGAGCGGTTGCCTTTTATCTCTCCGCCATTCATTATGGCTTCGCCGCTGATTATGGTCAAACCACCACCGCCGCCGTCGGCACTTCTGTTATGATTGAATCTTATTTCCGCACCATCTTCCATAATAAGAGTACCGCCATTTACCAGTACACCTCCGCGCACAGCGTTAGCACCGACGGTCAAGGGGTGTTGTGATACAAAAGCAGCTAATACTGCTTTATGCAATGTTAATGTTGCACCCGGCTCTATAACAAAGTGTCGGAAGTTCATAATCATGCCCAGTGGAAAATCATACTGGCTTTCTTCAGAAGTGAGAATTATATTATGACCGCTCGGAATTGTGATTTCTTTATGTAAAAAGAATCCAACGCTTATAATGCCTATGACAGGGGTTCCGGCTTTGATTGCGGCATTAATCGTATCAGCATCATAATCACCCACAAAGTCCACTGCCTGAGCTGCGTTTACGTTACCGGTGATTATACTATCGAGATAGTTGGATCTGTCGACTTTCGTCGCTATAAGGACATCACTGCGCAGCATTGATAAATCTATTACATCGCATGTACATTCTTCTTCGCAGTATTCACAAATGTCACATGTACACTCTTCTTCGCAGTATTCGCAAATATCACATGTACACTCTTCTTCGCAGTATTCGCAAATATCGCACAGGCATGTTTCTTCGCCGTAGAGTTCGCAATAATATATGTTGTCGATAACGTTGCTCCCGGCATTGCTCTCGTTGCCGTCGCTGATGTCGTCACTGATTTCGTCCGTATTCTCTGAGTCGGTATATATCGTATCGTCATATGTTGTGTCATCATATGTTGTGTCATCATACGTTGTATCATCGAGGACAGGGGGATTGTCCCCTTGTCTTTCGTCGTCATACGTTGTGTCGATAACGTCGTCGTCAAAGCCGTCATCGTCCACAGGCAGTATTATAGGATCGACGTATTCCGCCGGTTCTTCAACGGAGTATAAGTCCTCAGCACTGACATGCGCAATCGGTGCCGGTATCATCACGATAGTGGATACCAGCATACTGATTGATATGAGAATTGCGCATACTCTCTTCTTTGTTAAGTATTTCTTCATTATGTCACCTTCCTTAACGGTTATGTTGCTATATTTGCCCTTTTTTTGAGTATTAAAAGGGCAAATATGCGGATTTTTTGGGTAGATATGTTCGCATTTTAACTTTTTCCCGAAAAATCCGATACACAGTATCCTGTATATTTTATCCTGTCGGAATAATCTGTAACGTCCATGTGAATACGGATTGGAACTCGCCTTCTGCTACGGTGTCGAGTGCTGTCTGTGCCTCTATCTTATAATCTAATTGTGTCCAATGCCATTTTATGCTCTCTCCTCTTTCGTTTCTTTTTGTGGTTACTGTCAGATGGGTCGAGGAGAGGTCTGTCGTTTCGGGGTTATCCGTATCTTTGCTAACGGCAATCGGAGTTGCTCCGATTATGCCGTCTCTGTTTGTAAAGGGAGTTGCTTGTAAAACCAAAGACCAGTTATTGTAAATTGTATTTATGACTTCAAAACCGTAGTGCCAGTTTTCTACACCTTCATCAAAGTCCGACAATACATCGCTCGCTTTCGGAGCATCACCGTACGGTCCGACAAGATTCGTCGTAAGCAGCGGTCTCTCTCCAAAATGGATATCGTCGGGTACACGGAGAAGAGCGAAACCGGTGGGTGTCTGGCTCAATACTAAACGTTTATCTCTGTTTGGGGTATGCGGCAGTACCCGCCATGTATTTCTCGGATTGCCTGTTCCCATGTAGTGGAAAGCCTCTGCGTCACTGTTTGTTGCGTTTCCGGATTCTCTTTCGGCAATTACAGTCAGCTCGTTTTCCGAATTGTTTGGTCTTCCCTTGTCATGAACAAGATCACGTACATTAATATGAGCATTTCTCCCAAGCGGTCCGACAATATTAATGACCTGGTCGGGATTGGTACTTTGGTTGTACCGGTGGATAGAATCAGTATCGTTAGTTCTGCCAACTCTCGGATTGCCTTTTACATTAATCGTGCCTTCGACCCAGGTTATGCTTTTACTATTGCCCCCGACATTATTATATATCTCACCGCCGTACAGGTTTACTATCGCATCGCCGACGATCATAATTGCCCCGCCTATCGAGGTTTCAATATTTGCACTTGCACCTGCGTTGGCACGGTTTCCGGTAATTACCGTTCCGTCGACTATTGTTAAAATGCCGTCACTCATGAAAGACCCGTGCATATTCCCCCGCACGGAAAATGCGCCTGCGTTACTGGCTGAGCGATTGCCTCTGATAATTTTTTCAGTAACTTCACCGGGAGGGTTTGCTGTAATAAACCGACCACCCATGATAAGTACTCCGGCACCGCCATGCCCGCTGGTGGAGTTTTCGGTTACATTATCCGTGATTTCACCCTCGTACATAGTGAACAAACCCGACGGGGAAAGAAATACGCCGCCGCCTTCCCAGTTCGTAAAATTATTGTGTATGCGTCCGCCGTGCATTTCTACTGTTCCTTCAGCAAATATGCCTCCGCCGCCTGACCAAATTGAAGTTGCTTCACGATCTCCGCGGTTTCGGGTTATAAGCCCGTTGTACATCACCATTGTGCCGGTTTCGCCTACGAAGACACCGCCGCCGCCGTTTTGATTTCCGCGAGCCGGGACAGTTCTGTTGTTTTCGATTTTGCCGTCTCTAAACTCAAAGTAGCCTTGTACATATACGCCTCCGCCGCCTGTGTGAAGAAAGTGGGTAGTGCTCACCTCCGGTGTCGAGAGATTGTTGATTATTTCGCCGCCATCCAGTATGAATCTGCCATTTTCGCCGACATATACCCCGCCGCCGCCACGCTCCGGACCGGCAGACGGGTTTGCACGGTTGCCGGTAACCTTGCTGCCTTTATTCATTATGAACTCGCCGCTGAATATAGTCACGCCACCGCCGCCATCGGCACCTTCGTTGTAGAGGTTGTTGTTTATTTCCGCTCCGGCATTTGCAGTCAGTTTGCCTCCATCTACGGTAATCCCGCCTCGCGTTAGTGCGTAGGTTGGGTGTACCCAGATGTCTGCTCTTATTATAATGCTTTGCAGCGTCAGCTCTGCGTTTTGTTTGATGACAAAATGACGGAAATTCCCTCTTGTCTGCAATGCATGAAGACCGGTTTGCGAAACTATCGTTATGTCACGATTTTCCTCAATCGTGATTGTTGAAGTAAACGCAAAACCGGTGCTTATCCGAATTACAACCGGAGTCCCCTCTTTGATAGCTTCATTAATCGTATCGGCATCGGCACCGGCTCCAAAGTTTGCTGCTTGGTTTGTTGTTATGTCTGCATTTATTATGTTGTTGAGCAAGAGAAAATTATTGACGTTGGAAGCTATAAGGATTTCGCTGCGCAGCATTGAGCGGTCAATGTCATCGCATATGCACTCCCCTTCGCAATATTCACATTCTGAGTTGTCACAGACATCGCTTTCGGCATGGTTATCTGTATTGTGCTCCACATTGTCACTAATATCGCTTGCATCGTTATTATCTGTTTTCTCGATGTTCTCTGTGTCGTTATCTATTGCCTCATCATCCATTGAATCTATAATATTGTTTTCATTAATATCCTCGATGTTTTCAGTGCCCTCAATATCCTCGATGTTTTCAGTGCCCTCAATATCCTCGATGTTTTCAGTGCCCTCAATATCCTCGATGTTTTCAGTGCCCTCAATATCCTCGATGCTTTCAGTGCTTTCAATATTTTCGATGCTTTCAGTGTTTTCAATATTTTCACTGTTCTCACTGTCTTTTTTATCGTCATCGTCAGTTGACAGCATGATAGGTTCTGCGTATACCGGAGGGTGTGATCCCTCTGCACTGACATGCTTAATCGGTATTGATATCATTACGATTGCAGATATCAACATACTGATTGATATGAGTATTGCAAATATTCTTTTTTTCAATTGATGCTTTTTCATACAGCACTTCCTAACCGGCGGGGTTGCTCTTTAACCCATTTTTGTGAGTTTTTTGTGGTTTTTTTGCCTCTTTTTCGGTATTTATATCAGCATTTTAATGCTACCCGTCAATTTTCGATACACAGTATCCTGTAAATCTTCAGAGGAGCATTTCAGGACAGATGAACCGTCCCCCTGTCTTGCTGTCTTGTAATCAGGACAAGGGGACGGTTCATCCGTCTTGACATAGCTCCATATTGATGGTATTGTGGCTTACCCTTTGTATCATGGGGGATTTTAGACGAATCAGGGAAGTGATTTAAATATTATTAAGTGTTGGCATTTTATTTATACTCATGCTTATCAGCGGAGTATTTTCGGCTATGGAAATAGCATTGAGTTCATCGAACAGAACAAAAGTAAAGGTGCTTTCGGAGTCAGGTGATAAAAACGCCGGGCGGCTTCTTAAAGCTCTTGAAGAACCTATCAGCTTCTTTGCGACAACACAGCTCTATATCACCTTCATAACATTGTTTTCCGGTATGTATGCTGCTGCATCATTTACGGAACCTATCGTTGAATGGGTTCTCGGATTTAATATAAATATTTCAAAAACCGTAGCAGAGACAATAGTTTTTATCGCAGTTACGGTTATTCTGACATATTTTACATTGATTTTCGGTGAACTGATCCCAAAGCGGATTGCATTGAGAAAAGGCATCGTGTTTGCTCTTGCCACAATTCGTCTGCTAAACATACTATCTGCAATTGTTTACCCGTTCGTAAAGCTCCTGTCGATATCGGCAAGCTCGCTTTTGAGGCTTTTCGGAATAAAAAACGACGAAAATGTAGAAGAAATCACAAAAGAAGAACTACGCATGATGCTTAAATCGAGCAGCGAGTCCGGAAGCATCGACGACAGTGAACTTGACATATTAAGCCATGTGCTTGAGCTTGACGAGAAAACAGTTGTAGACGCCAGTGTACACAGAGTTGACATTGTTGCCTTGCCTATGACAGCCGGTTTTGACGATGTTATTAACATATTCATGGAAAAACAAATCTCACGCCTGCCAATCTACGACGAGAGTATTGATAACGTCAAGGGTATTATACATATAAAAGATATCTTAAAATACATGGTTGACAATAAGGACACATCCGGATTTAGCGTCGCCCCGCTGTTGCGTGAGCCGTTTTTCGCACCGTCGATTATGAAATCCGATGAGTTGCTTCGTGAAATGCAAAAGAATGCCGTCTATATGGCAATCATAGTAGACGAACATGGCGGCACGGTCGGTATAGTCACCATAGAAGATTTGGTTGAAGAAATCGTCGGCAACATTTCGGATGAGTACGATAC
This sequence comes from Oscillospiraceae bacterium, assembly GCA_009783555.1. GTDB lineage: Bacteria > Bacillota > Clostridia > Oscillospirales > Oscillospiraceae > WRMH01. Next base: position 5,541 of record WRDH01000027.1, on the reverse strand, counting down.
TGTTGATGTATCGGATGTTACTCCTATGGATGATGGCTCTTATATCATGCAAGGCGGAGTGGAATTATCAAAAGTACAGGAGCTTTTTACAGTGGACTTACCCGTTGATGAATACGAAACCCTAAGCGGTTTTCTAATTGGTCAGCTAAGACGTATCCCCACCGAGGACGAAACCCCGGAATTGGAATACGAAGGACTTTTGTTCAGTGTTGAAAAAGTACACGACAAACGAATCGCCACCGTGAGGGTCTCAAGACAGGGGGACGGTTCATCTGGCTTACTATATAACCCCTGACCACATTACGTTATATAGGCGGTTGTTGCAATCTGCGTTCCATTCGTTGTTAACCCACGGATAGACGCAACTGCAGACCATTTCTTCGACAGGGTCAACTATAAGCACGCTGTGCCCGGCACCTTCGTGAAAATATGTTCCCGGTGATATGAGAGAGCCGGGAATATGACGCATATCAACACCTAAACCATATTTACGATCGGTATCGTTTGCTCCCCAGCAATAGTTCGGGACATTGAACAAACGTTGCGTAGACAGTGTTTCAACTGTTTTTCGTCCCAAAATTCTAACTCCGTCAAGCCGTCCCCATTGAGAAAGCATGAGTCCAAATCGCAGAAGATCATTTGTATTTGAGAACAGCGAAGCGCCGGGCATGACATCCCAAACACCGTTTTCACGTTTATTGCCGCTCGCAAGATCTTTAATCTCGTCCTCTGATTCCTCGTCGAATATTACACCGTTACGGAGTTCTTCCAAAGATGGATCAAATGTTGTTGCATTCATCCCCAAGGGCTTACATATGCGGTTGATGATAAACTCCTTGCTTCCTGTATCGGTTACCTTTTCTACTATCGCACACAATATTGCATAGCCGATTGAGCTGTATTGCCACTCTTCTCCCGGATTACGTCGCATTCCCGCGGATAATGCTGCGGCAATCCAATCTGTGTTCGCACCGTCAATCTCGTTTTGCCTGGAAATATGCTCCCACGAGCTGATGTGATGCTTATCCTCTATTATCCCCTCGTGATACAAGCCTGATGTATGGGTCAACAGATGAAATATTGAAATCTCATTGTATGGCGCACCATCAAATTGCGGGATATATTTAGCAACTTTGTCTTCGACTGAGAGTAAGCCATCTTCAACAAGCATCTGTATAGCAATTGATACGAACATTTTCGTTTGCGATGCAATTCTAAATATCGTGTCCGACTCCATCAGCAAATTTGAGTCAGTGTAATGCCGGCTTCCCAGCGCTGCTGCTGCGAACACCTTACCGCGCCTTGCAAGACGGTACGATACGCCGTTGATTATTTTATCGTTTATCATCCGTTCAAAGAACCTGTTTACAGTATCGAGCCTCGACTCTTCATATCCGACATCAGATGGATTGCATTCTGTTTTACTTCTTCTTATATCCATATTTACTCCATTCTTGTTTGTTACTTATATTCACGGGTAGGCTCGGAACAGTACTGTGCAAGTGCTTGTGTTACACATTGATTCAATGTGACGCCTTGTTTTGCCGCATTTATGCTTAGTTGTTTATGTAAGTAAGAATCTATCCTTACATTGAATTGTCCACTGTACGCTTTTTCCGGAGTCTTTCCGTATCTTTCACAAATATCCAAATAATCGTCTACTGCTTCGTAAAATGCAGACATCAATTGTTCTACTGTTGTAGCTTCGAAGGTAACAAGATCGTTTATGCCATGAATTTTTCCATGAAAAACCATATCATCCTGACTGAACTCCACTATACCCAGATATCCTTTATATTCAACACTATTCATATATCTCCGTTCTCCTTTAGGTTGTTTATGACATAGTTAATCAGGTATGCTTTTAGCTCATTACTCGGATGCGGCTTATCCAATCGTATAACGCAAGATGTCGTCAGATTAATAAACGCAACTCGCGAGCCGGATGTTTTTCCTTTATTATCTTTAGTATACCCAAGTGCTTTCAACAAACTAGATAATTCAGCAAAAGTGAAATCCTTCGGTTTAGATAATAACCGCATGATTTGCTTTTCTTTTTTACCCATACGCAACTCCATTAACCACATTTCAGTTACATTTTACATCAAGGTTTCCCGTTAGTCAAGTATTCTCTGCTATGTAAAAAAATTGGAAAAAACAAAGCAGGGGAAAACAAGACGTGGTCAAGACACATGAACCGTCCCCCTGTCTTATGAACCGTCCCCCTGTCTTGTGTTAAATTTCTACAAAGACAGATGAACCGTCCCCCTGTCTTGCATCAGAAGCAGGAAGCAGGAGAACTGTCCTCTTGCTTCTCCTGCTTCTCTATTGCTTCATCGTTAATTATTCCAACCACTTTGGTACTGCTTTAGTTAAATTCTTTAACTCATTTGCAATGAATTTGAAAGGACCTCCAAACTCATTTAAATAATCTGATTTGGCGGTCATATCTGAATGAATAGCAGACAGCATCTCGACAATTTGCTCAGTCTTTATATCATCGAATGCAGAGTGTGCAAATCTGACAAACTCATCTATCTTCACGCATATAGGTAATAGCGATTCTTTCTGCTTCGCACTTATGACAAAGCTTAATTTCTCAATTTCACCTCTGGTATAAAACAACAATACGTTCACCTGATATACAATGTCTAATAAACGCTCACGAACAGGGCGTTCCATAATTGGATTACTCTCAGGCATGACAAGTGTTTTGAAAAATTCAGTTGCTTCGGAAACACTATCATTTAACTTGATCAAGCTTTTAAGCATCGCTTTATCTTGTGGGTTTCGGCATATATCAATTTCAAATGCAATTGATATAATACTCAGCTTAAACTGACATTCTTCAAGCAGATTTACCGTCACTTCTTCAGCCGGTACGGATAGACTGTCTAATATGTTTGTAATCTCGTCTTTGATGTAGTCGTAACCGGTAATACCATCTACCGCGGTTTTGCCGGCATCGATTATTGTATTTAGTCTCTCTACAGCGGATTGTCGCATGTCATCGAATATAAGAGTTGACAGTTCGTTGAAGAATCCCGTGATTTTCGCAGACTTTAGTGAAGCCATCCGTGCCAGTTCTAAGTATTTATCGCAAAGAGCCTTTTGTAAAGTAATATGTTCGGGCTTTCCTCGCGAAATTGTTAAACCTACATTAAACGCTATTAAATTTGATTGAAATGCAATATCATCAAGCACTTTAACTATCGAGAATCGGTTTATGATTTCATCAGGGTGTTCAGCGATAGCAGTAATTCGGTTTAATACGTCCTTTGTTCTGTCTGCATATTTATCGGTCGCGCTGGATATCACATTCCAAAAAGGAATATACTCCGTAACTTCACATTTTCTAGAAGCATTTGCAGTGTCTTTTGCTTTTACGATAAAATTATTTAACTCCCGTATGATTTCATCTGTAGTTTTTGAATATGTCATTTTTGACCGCTCCTTTACATCTTTTTGGGATATAGCGGTGAGACCGTATTTTCGATACTCCTTCGGCGATACACCCATATATGCCTTAAAGCTGCGGGTAAAGCCTTCGCGCGAATCGTAACCGTAGTTTAGCGCAATGTCGAGTATGCTTGCGTCGCTATCAAGAAGTGCCCTGCCGGCAAGGGTTAACTTCCGTTTTGTTACATACTCCATCACACTATCCCCGATGATTTCACGAAAAATCCGCTGAAAATGATATTTGGAAAAGTAGACTCCATGCGCTATGTTTTCGACAGTCAGTTTTTCTGATATGCAGTTTTCAATTAACTCAAGAGAATGGAGTACAGATGTTTCTTTATCCAAATGGTCTCGCCTCCCATTAACAGAGTAACACATTAAAATCAATAATGCGTGACATATCGTGCTATCTTCCGGCAAAGGAAAGTCAACTCTATCGCAAGACAGGGGACGGTTAATCTGTCTTTTAAAACAATTCGCAAGACAGGGGGACGGTTAATCTGTCTGACAAGACAGGGGGACGGTTCATCTGTCTTTTCAAACAATTCGAAGCAAGGAGGCCGTGCTCCTGCGTCTTACTTTCCTCTATCCTTTAACAATCTTGCCAAGCTTCGGTCATATGAGGCTTCCGCTTCCTTTGAAAAGAAGCATGCCGGAAATTCCCCGTTTCGGGTGTGATAAGCCAAACAGTCACAGCACTTCCCGTGACGCGGACATGAATATGTGCAATTACATTCCATTGTTGTATTTTGTTGACAAGCCATTATGATACCTCCATATAGTCAGTAAGTTTAGAGTTGATAATGCAAATTGTAATCAGTATATGCTATAATAACAGATGTTGTTTATATTACATAGTTCTTGAGCGATTTATTTGCCGGTACAATCACCCACCCCCATCACAGTTCAAGACGCAGTGCTAATAATCCAAACCCGTGCTGCAATCTTTGTAGCAGAGCATTGTTAAATGACATATGCCGTCGGTTTTGCTGTTGTTACATAATTATGGTGGCATGTTTCCCGGAGGTTATTGTATGAAAACTGTAATTATTATTTTGAGTGCTGTTTGTATAGCTGTATTATTGCTCACATCCTGCGGAAAGACGCAGGGTGTGGATGATGATTCATCTGCTGATCCGGATGTTTCGTTTGAAGTCAAAACTGATTATATTGAATCTTATATATATCAGGCTGTCCGGTTATCTTTGCCGGTGACGGGTGATCAGCTCCAAGCGGCACATACACATGAGGGGCGGATATATCTGTGCTTTATTGATGGAGAACACGATGAACGGCAGAAGGCTGTTTTTATGAGCATTGCTGCCGACGGGAGTGATGTACAAAGAACGGAGATAGAGCTGAACCCTAACTCTGTTCTTTTGGACTTTTCCGTGACGGTTGAAGGGAATATCGCCGTATTCATATTGGAAAACAACGATGATGAAAAAGTCGTCTTCTATAGCGAGTACAACCGTGATGGGTATCAGGAGTTACGCCGTGACTTCAGCGAATTTTTCCGGGTCAATTTAGTTCAGCGTGATATAGATCAAGCTATTATATCGAACAGGAGTATTGTTGTTTCTGTTTGGAATCCCGGGGAATCGGAATTGTATTTATTATGTCTTGATAGTGAGCAGCATACAAGTTTTGAGCTAAATGATTCTCTGCATAGGTTCGGTGGTATTGTCAGGTTGCCTAATGAGAATGTTGCGGTTCTTGATACTGTTGAAGGCAAGCATACTCTTCGGGAAATTAATTTTGCAGAAAAGGCTTGGGGCAGGGATTATCCTGTCGCGCCGCGAAATTATGATTCGTTGTTTCCTGCATCCGAGAGTTCCTCATTTGATATACTGATGTCAGACGGAATATATTTATATGGCTATTGTACCGAAACCCGTGTGCAAATGACCTTGCTCGAATGGGTTGAGGCGGGGATATCCGGAGTTTTCCATGTAGGAGAAGGACATCTGGGAATAATGGCTAAACGCCTCAAGAGGCAGGGTTTCAAACGCTTTACACTTCTTGCTGATAAAGGATACTACAATGGCAGCGACTTACTCAAGATGAAAAGATTTAAAGTTA
>WRDH01000026.1 GCA_009783555.1 Oscillospiraceae bacterium | reverse complement strand
TTTGAACGCGAGTCTTATTGTCTATTGTAAGTGTTTGCATTTTCACCTACCATTTCTGCTGTCGCAAAGAAATTCACAAATCCCGGAACGTTATCATAATTAAAATCTCTATATGTTCTTGGCACATATTGTTGGTCCTTGAATTCATCATAAAAACCATCATCTTGCCCTTCAAAAACACTATCGGCAACGGCAACAGGTATACCACCCAGGAAATCACCGGACTCTGAATACTTACAATTAACGATTAGTACCCATTTTCCTATAAACTTTTTTTCTATTTCGTCATACGTCATATAAGTAGAATTCTTCAATAGCTTTCGCATTGTTGTAACCTCCGAACATAAGGGTTTTATGTAGAAATTGTAACACATTTTTAGAAGTAAGTCTATTGTTTTCATTGCATTTTCGATGGCAGTAACATTCTTAGTAAATTCTTAAAGTAAGTGCAACAGTAGCGCGCGATGTGGATTTTAGTATGGAAAACTGAATATGGTAGCATTTAGTTCGGGAAATTTACATTATATCACTTAATATGCTTAGTGTAGCAATATTTTCTTCCACATGGTAAAATACTTGTGATCATTGTGACAATGACGAAGACGACGAAGACGACGAAGACGACGAAGACGACGATGTAAGATAATGGATAAAAATGATCAATAGAGCAACAACCGGAGGTAACAAATGGTAAAACACATCAAAAAAGTATTATACATAATAGCAGCCGTAATTGGCATATCCGTAGCTGTTAATATGTTTCTCGGACCGCATTCCATTGCCGCCGGAGGGATAACAGGTCTTGCAATCATATTTGAAAGTCTATTTGGATTTAGCCGCTCTGTGACCATATTTATCGGGAATGGAATAATACTGCTTGCCGCACTTGTATTTCTCGGTAAAGAAATATTCCTCAACACGGTTATAGGCGCGATTCTTCTTCCTGTCGGCATCAGATACATTCCGCAGATAACCCTTGTTAGCGACACCATGCTATCAATGCTTGTAGGCAGTGCACTGATGGCAATATCAGCATCAATATTGTACTCAAACCACGCATCAACTGGCGGCACGACCCTACCCCCGCTTATACTGAAAAAATACTTTGGAATAAACCCGTCAATCGGATTACTGATATCAGACGGCATCGTCATAGTGCTTTGCCTTATTGTATTCGATATTGACACGTTTTTCTATGCAATACTCACTGTCGTACTGGTAGCCATAATTATGGGATATATAGAATCAGGATTAAACAAAAGAAAAATGGTCTATATCATCAGCGACCATTCGGAAGCAATTACAACCGAAATTCAAACAAAACTTGACCGCGGAGTAACACTGGTACCTATCATCGGGGCATATGAGCGGAAAAAAAGAGAAATGATAATAGCAACAATGGACTCAAGAAATTACCGCGATCTGCTGGATATAGTAAAACGGCATGACGACAAAGCGTTTATGATAACAGACTCCGTCAGCCAGGTACACGGACAAGGCTTCACGTATAACTCCGGGAGTGTGTAGCTAAAATTACTATGGCCCCATTATATCCCATCCCCTGTGGTATATTAATATCCACAGGGGATAATTGTTACAGCTAATCAGGGAGGATTTATTAATGAAAAAGTTTGTGCCGTATGTTAAAATGTCTAAAAAGCAAAAGAAAGAAGAAAATAACAAGAAACGTAAAGACTGGTCTGTGTTTAATATGTGGTTAAGCGGGCATCAACAGAAAAAGAAGACAAAATGACACACGCACAAAACTCATTAGACGAAGTTATACGCTTCATGGAGAATAACCCGCAGGCAGAGCTGACAGGCGTAGAAAAACAAGACTTGATGTAGAACAATCAGATTTTGAAAAAAGAGGTGGATTTTTATGGATAAAAAAACGCCGGATAGTCAAGATAATCCGACTTCACCGGCGCGAGGTGTTTTTTGGATAATCGATGGTAAAGTGCATGCATTTCCGTTTACAGGCGAAATTACTGAAGGTATATCCAAGTCCGGCAACACTTATAACCATAAAAAACTTTGGGATAACGTAAGGCCAAAAAAGTGTAAGCATCCGTATAATTACTATCCCCGCGGTCGTGTTGAAATTACATCCAAAGGAGTGTCTGTCATATACATGAATCCCGGCATCGATGAATCATTCATACCGGACATTATGAAAGAGTTCAATCCGGAAAAACAACCAATAATAAAACTTGACCACAGTAACCATTATAAATGTTATTTAGATGATGGCTGGCAATCGGATGCATAGAGAGATTACATAGAGAGATTACATAAAAACAACTGGATAATATCATCAATCTGTAGTAGAATTAGAAACGATTGTATACAGAGATAGGGCACGGTTGGAAGTATGGATTATCTGTCAATTGCACTAAAATTTCTGGGTAGCTTCGGGCTGTTTATCTTCGGGATATGCCTACTTTCTTCTGCGCTTCAGAAGACTGCGGGCAGCCGGATGAAGAGGATTCTCGGCAATGTGTCAAGAAACCGCTTTAGCGGAGTACTGTTTGGCGCAGGAGTTACCGCGATTATACAAAGCTCGACAGCCACAACAGTCATGGCGGTCGGATTTGTCAATGCCGGAATCATAGCATTGCCGCAAATCGTCGGCATCATCATGGGTGCAAATGTCGGTACTACAGTGACGGCATGGCTGGTATCCAGTGTTGAATGGTCAGTGCTGCTGAAACCTGATGCAATAGGTGCAGTATGTGCCGTAATCGGGGCATTTATGCTGCTGTTCTCTAAGCAAAAGAAAGTAAAAAACGTAGGAGAAGTCATTGTCGGATTCGGTGTATTGTTTATAGGGCTCTCACAAATGCCCGAGGCAATGAAACCACTCACCGAGCTTGATATTGTACGACAGCTATTCATTACACTGGGAACGAACCCGTTACTCGGCATACTCGCGGGAATTACCGTCACTGCAGTTATACAAGCCAGTGCCGCCTCTATCGGTATACTGCAATCAATGGCAATAGCAGGGATGGTGCCTTGGAATGCCGCCGTTTACATAGTGCTGGGGCAAAATATCGGAACATGCCTGACGGCTGTATTGTCAAGCATCGGAACATCAAAAAACGCGCAGGCAGCGTCATATGTCCACCTCGTCTACAACGTCGTGGGAGCTGCGATTTTCTGCCTTGCAGGTGTGGTATTCTTTACATTCATTGACCCCGCAATGGGGAGCACAGCAATCACAGCCACTAACATAAGTATGGTTCACACAGGCTACAATGTAGCCGCATTGATACTATTGTTCCCGTTCGGAAAGCTTATACTGAAAATCGCGGAACGAATGGCAGGCATCGGGAAGCAGAGCGTACACGCGGAAGCATCCGATGTACAGGAGCTTGATGAAAACATACTGGAAACACCGTCATACGCGCTTGAAAATACATCTAATGCCATAATGAAGCTGATGGCAATGATGAAAACAAACTTAGTGCTTGGAGTCAGTATATTTATAGAGCGGGACTATAGAAGATTCGATGATTTTAAAAACAAAGCCAATGAAATCGACAAAGTCAACGAAAAGATCAACGAATTTGTGACCAAGTTATACCACGAAAACCTTACCGAAGAAGAAACAAGTCTGGTCGCGGCATTTATACATATAACGATAAGCCTGAAAAGAATAAGCAACCGCGTCAAGGGCTTTGCAAAGCTCGCAAAAGACATGCGCGATAACAATGTCAAAGGCACTTACGGCAGTGCCGATAAGGTTATGGAGTTATATGAAAGAACACTTATTTGTTTTGATAACATGATGGAGTCCTTTCTCTCTCAAGACACTGACAAGATTAACCAAACAATGCTTGAAGCCGATGAAATCGAAGTTAAAAGAGCACAGTACAAATCTGACCACCTGACCCAAGCATCAACACCCGGCTACAACGTCGAAATAGGAATAGCCTACTCGGAAGCCGCCCGCCACCTTGCAAGAATCGCCCACAACATGAAAAGCGTAGCAGAAACAATCCCACACGAAGAAACAGAACAAGGGGACGGTTCATCTGTCCTGTAGTAAGAAAAAGAAAGGCAGAAACATTATGTACCTTACTGAACAAACACCTAGAGTCACACAATACTTCGGATTTAACTGGCATTTTCGCCATGCTGACGAATATGGTGATGAACCGGGGGAGGATCTATCAGGGTATCGTACTGTGCAATTGCCTCATGACTGGAGTATTGAATACCCGTTTGACAAGAACGCTGCCACACTTGGTTCAGGAGGGTATGTTAAAGCGGGAATCGGATGGTATAAAAAGATATTCATCGTTGACCCAATCTGTAAGGGAAAACGTGTATTCCTTCTTTTCGACGGTGCATACATGAACGCAAATGTAACACTTAACGGAAAAGAACTTGGCGAGCATGTGTACGGTTACACACCGTTTGAGTTTGACATTACAGACACACTCAACTATGAAGGCGAGAATGAGCTTATTGTACGCGTAAACAACTCATTTCAACCAAACTCCCGATGGTATTCAGGGTCCGGAATAACCCGCGAGGTTTGGATAAAATGCGTTGACCAAACCCATATCCCGACATACGGGACATACATAACAACAGAAAGTATCGAAGCGAACGATACTGCACCAAACACAGCAGTTAATCCTGTGACTGAAGCGGTAGTTAAAGTCGCCACAAAAGTCGTCATAGCAGGCTCTCCCTGTTGCACAGATTCTCCACGTATTACACTCACCGCAACCGTGTTTGATATGGATGGAAACGAATGTGCAAACGATAAAATTATCGTAGGCGAAAAAAATATCGTAAGCGAAAAAGCATGTGTAAAAAAATCAAAGGAAGTCACACAGACACTGTCAATAAAAAAACCAAAGCTTTGGACAGCGGAAACACCATATTTATACAAAGCTGTTTCAACTTTAAAAAGCGGCGATACAATACTCGACGAATATGAAACAGTCTTCGGTGTGCGGTCAGTTGAGCTAAGTCCTGATTATGGCTGCTTGATAAATGGGAAGCAAGTAAAGCTAAACGGAGCATGTGTCCATCACGACGGTGGAGCGGTCGGAGCGGCAGTTCCCGCAAAGGTTTGGCGGCGGAGGCTTACGAAGTTGAAAGAAATGGGTGTGAACGCCATCAGATGCGCGCATAATCCGCCTGACACGAATCTGCTTGATTTATGCGATGAAATGGGCTTTTACGTTCTGGACGAAGCCTTTGACGAATGGGCATTGCTCAAATGGAAAACAGCAGGCAGCAACACACATGAAAGCAGAGGATACTCGGAGTGGTTTGAAGAAAACCATGTGGTGGATTTAGAGGCGATGCTTTATCGTGACCGTAACCACCCGTCAATCATTATATGGAGCATAGGTAATGAAGTACCGGAGCAATCCTCATCCGACGGGCATATCCTTGCGAAAAAACTGCAAGACATCTGCCACGGAATCGACCCGACACGCCTTTGCACACAAGCGAACGACCAGATATGTTCAGAACCGAACCCTGCAACCAAAGAATTTCTCGATGTACTGGATATAGTGAGCTACAACTATACACCACGTTGGAGAACCCGTGCGGAAACCCTATATGATGACGATAAGAGAGCTAACCCTGATAGGCTGATTTTGGGCGTAGAAAACCACTCTGCGGCAGGAAAACGGGGCGACTACCGCATGAAATTGCCCGAAAACTACTGGCGCAGACCTTACTATTCGGCAGTTGTAAACGTGCAAAAACTGCTGCGCTTCACGATGACGCATGATTATATAATCGGCGACTTCATGTGGACAGGAGTAGACTACCTGGGCGAAGCCCACTGGCCGGACAGAAGCAACAGCGCAGGCGTACTCGATACCTGCGGATTTCCGAAAGACCACTACTATTTCTACCAAAGTATATGGATGAGAGAAAAACCAATGATATACATATTCCCCCATCGCAACATAGACATGCCGGAAGGTCAAGTAATCCCTGTACTTTGCTATACAAACTGCGAATATGCGGAACTGTTCGTCGGTGGAAAATCCTACGGCAGAAAATCTTACAGCTACCCTGCTTACGGAATGACGGAAACCTACGGACATTGGGACACGCCGCAAAAACCCGCAAACACCGACGATATGTTTCTCGCCTGGGACGTCCCCGTAACAGACGAAACCCTGGAGGTAATAGGCTACATAGACGATAAAGAAGCCTGCCGCCACACCGTCAAAGCAGCCGGCAAACCCTCGGCAATCCACACAACATGCGACAGCGATACACTAATCGCCAACGGCAGGGACATCGCCCACATAGAAATATCCCTGCACGACAAAAACGGAGTATTCAACCCCACAGCAACAGATGCAATAACAGTCAAGGTAGAAGGAGCAGCAGAACTGATAGCCTTGGATAACGGAAAACCCGACTCCCACGAAAGCTTTAAAGCATCAACCATGAACACCTACGGCGGTCTTTTGCTGGCGATAATTAGAGCGAAGCGCGAACCGGGAGAAGTTAAGGTGACTGTGTCAGCGGAGGGTATAGAAACTGCATTTATAGAGTTAACAGCAAAATAGAACTTTAACAGTGCAGCTTGGGTATTATATTTTATTGTTTCGTCAAGCGTAACCACGGACGGTGGAGCGTCCGACAATAGAGTACAGGACGTACTCTTTGGCGGTAGAAACAATAAAATATAATACCCAAGCTGCGCTACATGAGCATTACTTTAGAAACTAATCTTCATCTTCCAACCGGTTAACCAGTGCTCTTATCGCCGCATATGAGTTGAAATTTTCTGGTATCAGCTCCTCGGCGGGGATTGTCACGCCTATTCTGTCATCTATTTCTGCAATAAGAGTAATTATATCAAACGAATCAATGACATTATCATCAATCAACGTCACATGAGTCTCAAAATCAACATCATTATGCATTTCCTGTAAAATTTCCAACAACACACTCATTTAAGCTATACCTCGTTTTGTTGTCAGGGGGACGGTTCTCCTGACAATAAATGATGAAATTTCTACACAAGTTGTCAGGAGAACCGTCCCCCTGACAACTTATACATTTCAAGCAACTCTACTCTGTCCAGCTTACCGCCGGAAGTGCGGGGGAGTTCGTCCAGTTGGATGATGCTCTGCGGGAGCATATATCTCGGCAGATTTGATTTTAAGTAAGAGCGGACTGTCGCTTTATTTTCCTGTCCCGACAAGACAGATGAACCGTCCCTCTGTCCCGACAAGACAGATGAACCGCCCCCTTGTCTTGCTCCCACATAGTACAATACAATCTTACTCTCAACACCATCAAAAACAGCGCATGCAAGACCGATATCGTCGCAGCTGTTTGCCACATACTCTATTTCCGCAAGCTCAATTCTATGACCCATATGTTTTATTTGATGGTCTCGTCTGGATATATAATACAGCTCACCATCTTTTCCTCGACGACCTAAATCGCCTGTTCTGTAAATCAAATCAGGAAAAACGGACAGCGGGTTTTGCACAAAGACCTTTGAGGTTTTATCAATATCTCCAAAATATCCCGGTGACAGGCAAGTCCCTCTAATGCAAATCTCACCCGTCTGCCCATCTGCCGCAATTTTACCGTCATCATCGAGCAAAATGATTTCTGTGTTGGAGAAAGGAAACCCGATTGGAATGGATTCATCCGGCTCATAAGTTCGAGTTGATTCGTAAAAGCAAGACATCCCCGTCGCCTCTGTTGGACCGTAAAGATGTATAAATCTTGCATCAGGCAGAGTTTCGCGCCATAGATTGTAGTGCTTGATAGGGAATACCTCGCTGCCAAAAGCGATTGTATGAAGCGTCTTTGGCGTAGCTGCTTTTAATGCGCCTAACCCTGCAACTAAACTCAGCGCGGAAGCAACCCAGCAAATCGTGTTGATACCGTTATCATTTAAATATTCTATCAGCTTGACAGGGAACATAAACAATGATTGAGGAATCAAGAAAGCAGAAGCACCGAATTTTATTGTCGTATAGACCTCTTTTAAACAAGCATCAAGATATAACGGCGATTGATTGCCAAAAACCGTGTCCTCAGTGACTCCCAACACCGCCGAAAGGTTCTCAATATAGTCAATAACCGATCGGTGCGTAGCTACAACGCCCTTAGGCGTACCGGTAGAACCGGATGTAAAAACAACATAAAGCGGGTCTGCGTCAATCGCAGTGCGACGGATATCAGCTAATGCAGAATCGTTAACCGGGTGGCTGCAGATGTCGCTGAAGTTGACACTGTCCCACTGTTCTACCAACTTTTCTGTCACATCATCACAAATAATCAACGCCGGATTTACCGCCTCCAGAATTAGGCGTATACGAAACGCGGGCATTTCCGAATCCAGCGGAATATAATAGTTCCCGCTGTAAACCACACCAAAAAAAGCTGCTATCATACGCGGACTTTTTTGCATAAATACTGCAACAGGCTGCTTCTTGATGTTCTGACTTGCCAAATAACTTCCGCAAGACCTGCTAAGGTCTGACAGCTCTTGAAACGACAAAGCAGAGCCATCACCGCCGGTGAAAGCAATCTTAGCAGGGTCAGCTATACGCTCCAAAGTATTTTCAAGGTAATCTAAAACATTAATCATACATGAATTATATATTGGTGATAGACGAAAGTAAAGCAAAAAGACAAGGGCAAGACAGATGAACCGTCCCCCTGTCTTCCTGTCTTGCCCCTATACAAACCACACCCGCTGTGATATATTAATCTACACATATCCAAAACCACATCAGGAGGCTTCTTATGAAACTTAATTATCAACGTACTTTTTTGGTAGGTCTTGCATTTATGTCGATTGTTTCATTTTGGCAGATCTACGATAACATCATTCCATTGATCCTCGAAAACACATTCAAGCTAAGCTCATCAATGACCGGATTAGTTATGGGGCTGGACAACATCCTTGCGATAATCCTGTTGCCGGTTTTCGGCTGGCTGTCAGATAAAACAAACACAAAAATCGGCAGAAGAATGCCATACATCCTCTTCGGCACACTCGTAACTGCCGTTGGCTTCGTCGCCCTGTTATTTGCGGCAGGAGCGGAGCAGCTTGCATGGTTTATGACAATACTGTGTATTGTTCTGGTCGCGGCTTCTACATATCGCAGTGCGGCAGTCGCCCTGATGCCTGATGTCACCATGAAACCTCTCAGAAGTAAAGCCAACGCTGTTATAAACTTAATGGGAGCAATAGGGGGTGCACTGGTGCTCGGTGCAACACCGATACTTGTGCCAGAGGGCAGTGATAACTATTACCCGATATTCATAACCCTCGCAGTCTTTATGATTATAAGTGTCGCCATCTTGTATTTCACAGTTAAAGAACCCAAAGCGGTTGCAGAAATGCGAAAAGAAAGTGCCGAGTACGGCATTGATGAGATATCCGACGATTTTGAAGCTTCGGGAGAAAAAATAAAAATGGAGCCGGCAGTACGCAAGAGCTTTCTGCTCATTCTCGTCAGTATATTCTTGTGGTTTATGGGATATAACGCAGTTACAAGCGGATTTACGCGTTATGCGGAAAACATTTGGGGGCATGGTGTCGGAAACGCCTCGCTGATACTGCTCTCGGCAAATATAGCAGCGATAATCTCCTTTATCCCGGTCGGCATACTGGCAACAAAAATCGGCAGAAAAAAGGCGATATTGATTGGTGTGGCAATGCTGACAGTTGCATTTAGTGCCTCACTGCTGTTTGTGGACTTTTCACCGCTGATGTTTGTATTCTTTGCACTCGCCGGTGCCGCATGGGCATTCATCAATGTCAACAGCTATCCTATGGTAGTGGAAATGAGTAAAGGTCCGAATATCGGTAAATACACGGGATATTACTACTTCTTCAGCATGACGGCACAATCAATAACACCGTTTTTATCCGGCGTTTTGGTCGACAATACAACAGCAGGCTGGAGGACACTGTTCCCGTACGGTGCGCTGTTTGTAGCATTATCATTCATTACCATGCTGTTTGTAAAACACGGCGACAGCCGCCCCGAAGCACCAAAAAGCAAGCTCGAAGCATTTGATGTAGAGGACTAGTAATAGCCCTCTTTGAAAAGAGGGTGCCGCTGATAGCGGTGGGTGATTTCAAAAAGACAGATGAACCGTCCCCCTGTCTTGCGTCCCCCTGTCTTGCCGTCATTGCACAATTTCCGGATACAAGTCCGGATTATATGTGAAATAGTCTTGTCTGCCGCGTTCGGCCTGCAATCGTTCCGAAAACTCTCTTGCTTCTGAATCGGTGAAGAAGGCGGCTCTAACGCCCAGATTCAAGCCGGCAGGAACCGAGTCGAAATGATGCCAACCTAAATCATCGGGGTTTACAAGATTCCAGCGATGTCTTGTCGGTGTGCCCGGAATACGTTCAATGAGCATATTCGGAATACCGGCACGGGTCAGCATTACCTCCGCAAGCGCATAGTAGTTAAAACAGTTTCCGCCGCGCTGACGCAACGCTCTGTAAGCAGCATCGTATACTGTAGGAGGAGGGCCGCCTCCTACGTTGACATAACCAATCTCTCTTTGTATCCATCTGTGAATGGCTCTGACTTTTTCCAATTGAGACATATCATCGTTGAGTATTACATCGAGAACACTGTCAACCTCCTCATATACAGCCTCAATATCAACATCAATAATAAATACTGTTTCTCTGACCTCTGAGCGGTTGCCGGTGGCATCAACAACATAGTAAAGTACTGTATACTCACCAACTGTAAACTGATCTACTCCACTGCTGTCAACCTGAACATCCAACGCTCTGCCCTTATCATCAAACGCTGTCACACCCGCAAGATATATAATCGGATTGTTAACTCTGGAAATAATAGTGTCGGTGCCTTCAATGACCGGGTCTTCAGTATTTAGTATAACTATTAACTCACTATTGAATATACTGCTGTTGCCGTTATTATCAGTAACCTCAATTTCTACAATTTGATCACGATCTGACAAAAAATTCGGCATACTTACAAATTCTACCGATTTAATGCCGGAAGCATCGTAATAGTCTGTTAAAAATTGCCGTGGCTCTGCTGTTTCACCGGCATTGATAACAACTGCTATAGCCGTCGCAGTGGGAGGAGTGGTGTCTGCAACATCAAGCTGCACCTCAAAAGGCGAGCCGTTTAGGGTCAGAAAGAGTGTGTGCTCTCCAACATCGTATTCCTCAAGTAATAAAGGTTCCTCAACAAACCGGAGATCGTACGCAATACCTGATGCAGTGTGTATATTTGATATAAAGTCCATTGGTTTTAACTCAGGTGCCGGTTCTTTATATTCATGAGAAAGCTGAGTGACCGGTGTTAATACAAACAAACCGGATGTTGCTTGTAGAGTCCGCCGCCCCAACGACAGCGTTAGCGAGACAGATTGTGCACCGGGAACGGGTCTGAAGCCAAGATTTGTGAATGCAGCCGAAATACGCCCGGTTGTCTCGCTCGGATAAATAAAATCAATTGCACTAACCGGCTGCCCGCTCAAAACAACAACGGGTTGCAAAGCATACTCAAAACGTGCATATTGAGTCCACCAGTAAAACCATCCGGCAAAGCAAATGCCTGATAGAAGTGTTAATATGAATATGGAAAGAATCACGCTTTTTACAGGGGAGCGTTTATTTTTCTGTTTCTTGTATTGTGTTTTGCGTACTTGTCTATCATAGTTATTGTTAGTACGCAGATCTAAACTGCTTGTTACCTTCACTCTGATTTGTACCTTCTTAAATATTGTTTCTTTTGTTTTTACCGGCTTTGCAAAAATCTATCGAAGCCTCTGCAAGAACTTCAAGAATGTTTATCAAAGCCGGATGAACCGTCCCTCTGTCCTGAGCCGGATGAACCGTCCCCCTGTCCAGTTGTTGCAAAACACACAACTCCGTACACCCCAAAACGACCGCCTCAACGCCATAATCACATACCTTCGACAAAATGCCGCCCAAAGCACCCGAAGCACCCGCCTCGCCCCGCTTGATATCATATATCAAGTCCATGAGGTCAGCCTGCACATTATCCGCCGGCACTGTAATCACTATACCGCACTTCTCAAAGGCATTGTGAAATAATCTGCTCCTTAAAGTGCCGTCTGTTGCGAGAAGACAAACCCTTTTTAACCCGAGTGATTTAACATATTGTGCAGTTTCATCGAGTAAATTCAATATAGGAATGTTAACGGCTTTTGTTAACTCGTCATAGAAATAATGCGAAGTAGCACATGGTATAGCGATACAATCAACACCCGCAGTTTCAAGGATTTTCGCAGCACTAATCAAAGAATCAAGCGGATTCTCCGTACTTTGCCCGGTGATGAATGCAGTGCGGTCAGGAATTGAAGGCTTGCTGTAAATCAGCACATCTATGTACTCCTGCTCGACAGTAACTTTTTGCAGGTCGTGTAGCATTTGATACAAGCAAGCAGTCGCCTGCGTACCCATACCACCAATAATACCTAAAAACTTACTCAAATAATTAACTCCTAAACCGTCCCCCTGTCTCCCTACTGTACTATCAGCGGATACAGGCTCGGATCATATGTATAAAAGTATTCCGTTCCGTTGAACTCGACAAATCGTTGGGTGAACTCACGGGCTTGAGAGTCTGTAAAGAATGCTGTTTCAGAGCCCAATCCTAGGCTTGTCGGCGTTGTATCGAAGTGATGCCAACCCAAGCCGTCCGGATTTACCAGACTCCAGCGGTGTCTTGTCGGAGTTCCGGGGATTCTGTTTATAGGCATATTTTCTATGCCCGCGCGTGTCAGCAACAACTCCGAAATAGCATAAAACTTATAGCAATTACCTTGACGGTCACGCAAGGCTCTGTAAGCATCTGCATAAACGTTGGACGGATCGGTTACACCGGCGGCATATGAAATATTCGTAATAACCCAGGTATGAATGGCATGTACTTTATCAAGCTGTGACATACCATCTTGAATAATATCTGACAATGTTGCGTCAATATGTCCATTTACATAATCGACATCTACATCGATTATATGCACGGCTTCCCGAACCTCAGTGCGTAATCCGGTCAGGTCTATTGCATAGTATATGACTATATACTCACCCTCGGTGTGCGGATCTACATCGCTGCTGTCAACCTGCAGCTCGAGATTTCTGCCGAAATCGTCACGTGCTGTTACTCCCGTGCGATACACAATCGGGTTTCCAAGCCTGGAAATAATAGGTACTGTGCCGGTAATTACCGGTGGAGTTGTGTTTAATGTTATATTAAGTCGGGCTGTCACAACTGATACGTTATTGCGATCATCCGTTACTCTTATCTGCACCACTTGAGTTCTGTGTGCGAAAGTATCCGGAGCTACCTCAAATGCTATGGAAATAATCTCATATTCACTGTATATAGCAGATATAAAATCCTCGGGAGTAACAGTTTCTCCTATATTAATAGTGTGATCTACAGTATGAACTGTCGGCGGGGTAGTAATTCTGATGTAACTATACAAGCCGAAAAGACCGCCGACAACGAGTGCGATTATAAGGAATGCTACAGGAATCATAACTTTTGCGGACAATACTTTCTTTTTTGCTGCTCTGCGGGCTTGAACGCGCATTCTCTGCTGCTCAAGCTCATATTCAGGATCAAATACGGCATGCAATGCTTTTTCCCTTGACTCCCCATGCGCATCTGTTTGCAAAACCGTTTGCTTCTGAGTTTCCCGTCGGGTTATCTTTGCCAGGAACTCTTCTTTATTTTGCAGCACAAGCTCAAGAGCCGCCCGTTGCATTTGGCTCAACTCGGGACCGGTATAAAAAATCTGCCGCTCTGATTCCGGATTCATTATATTGAATGTTCCTTTCAATAATCAAAGGCTTTAGACGTGAACACAATGGAATTAAATCACAGCCCCAGATCTAACCTGTATGTGATGCCAATAACAATGTCGTCTTCGGTGAGAAACTCAAGGTATGTTAAACCTCTGGCGAATCTGTACATTCCGGTTTCATATGAGTGATCCTCTCCGTAAGCGTCGAATACTGCTTGAATAGTCGCACCCAAGCGGATTCCACCTTCTGCTGTGCGGACAGAATCATCAAAAAAACTGACATTAAATATATAATGCTGTTCGCCAATGGGATAAGCGGTAATTCGAATTCCGGGATATTCGACAATACGATCATTCAACCCCTCAAAGGCGCAACTTGGAACAGTAATGTCTCCTCGAGGCTCACCTAACTTACTGATTATATAATCAACATCATCATCCATTGCAATCACAACATCGTTGAATGTGAACGAAAAAGCTGCCGGAATCTGCGGGTCGCCGTTGGAATTGGAATCGATGCCATTGCCGTTTCCGTTTTCATCGCTATTACCGGGAGTGCCGGGGTCAGTGCCGGTGTCGGGGTTTGAAGAATCCTCACCATTTTGCGAAGAAGAACCCGGCGTTTCCGGCGTATCCACTCCTTGAGCGTCACCGCAAGCTGCTATAACAAGCATGGCGGTTATTACTAAAAAGAGAATCAGTATTCTTTTCATGTGTATTCCTTTCAATAAATTACCCTATCAAAAAGCTGTTAATTCTACCATATCTCTCAATTTCATCCAATTGCAATGCAATCATATGATGATACTGCTGTGCCATACTGTTCCATTGTTCTGCAACAGTAGACTCTGTGCGTCTGTCGGGAAGGTTGAATCTTTCTTGTAAAATCTCTCCAAAGTACATAGACATTAGCTCGGCTCCGAAGACGTTCAAATGCAAACCTGCGTTAAACGAATGTATATCCCAATCAAGGCCGATTTCTTCGGTGTAGTTAAGGAAATTAATGTAAAGCAAATCATGTTCACCGGCAAATTCGATAATTTGTTCGTCCCATTGATTGTACCAGTGCGGAAAAAGATTGGGTGCTTTAATCAAAACAAGCTCTATATCATGCTCCCTCGTTAACTCTGCCATCCGGTTTAGGTAATAATAAGCCTTTTCCGAAAACCGGTAATTGGCAATAGGTAGAGGTTGCGGTAAAAACCCTACGGGCATTGTATCGCTGCGAATCATAAAACCGTTTATTGAAGCTTGCGGGTCACGGAAAAAGTAACGGAAATCATCTGAGCCAAGGTCACGCCAATGCTCTTTAAACCGGAAGATAGGGAAAAAGTAGGAAAGCCAACTCTCGTCATCGAGCCGCGATGCCGCGATTGCTCTGAATTTTGTAGGCGACCAACGCATACCGTCAAGTGTCAGGCGGTTATACGGTTCGAATTGCGGCTCACCGTATTGCATTGCCATTATGTTAAAAACAACAATCTTCGGCTTTTGCCGCGCATGGAGTAAAGTGTCTTCCAGCAGATAATAAGAGTGCCATACAAGCTGTTGCGGACTGCCTCTTATAAACGATGTTATGCCAAAGTTTTCCCAAAAGCCGATGGTTGAAAAGTTTGCATAAACCTCGCAATCACCGATTAAAATCAAATCCTGATCCATTGAGCTGCTGTAATATTCGCGAATCAAGCCACCCTCAAGCGCAAAAGAAGCATACTTCGGAACAAGCAGCCGCTGCAACGCCGCAAAGACCAATACAAAAGCAACAACAGCAACTGAAATTTTAACTATCCTAAGTCGCATATCTTTAACCCCTCGTCATTGCGGGTATTTTTGGGCACTTACGAAACCCAAAGAGCTCGCCCCGCAATCTCATGAATAATGCGTTTTATCGGAAGAGATTGCGGCTCGGAGGCCGCAATGACGGCTCTACCCCTGTACAATCGCAGGCAAATCCGTCGTAATAAATGTATAGTAATCCTCTGTTCCGTATTGACGTTGTATTCTTCCGGCAAATTCCTCAGCCTGTTTTTCGTTGAATTTGTACGTTTGATTACCCAGTGAAAGAATACCTGTCGGGAACGGGTCAAAATGGAACCAACCTTCGCCGTCGATGTGTATTATCAGCCAGTGGTGCCTGACGCTTGCCTCAGCAATTCGTTCGACCTGTATATTTTCTACACCAACACGGGTCAGCATAAACGATGCAAGTGAGGAGTATGCACGGGAGTTTCCTCTTCTTGTTTCCAAGGCTCTTGCGGATTCATCCGTGATCGAACCGGCTCTTCTGTCGGTTGTTTCCCTTGATATATTGTTCATACTTCTGAACCAGCTATGGACAGCATATACTTTTTCAGTTTGAGTCATATCCGGGTTTATTAATCTGTTAAGTATTTCATCAACTCGTCTGTTTACATCGTCCGGATTTGAGTTGATTATATGCACGGTTATCATTACCTCGGTGTACATTCCGCTTAAATCTTCAGCCCTTAGTATTGCTATGTATGTACCTGCCTCGTTTATATCCACATCGTCGTCTATAACGTAGACTGCAAGAGGATTGTTAAATTCATCATGTGCCGACACTCCCTCTAAGTAGTCGATGGGATTGCCGACCTGGGATTCGATTGTGTGGTGCAGGACTTCAATTATCGGATCTGATTGAGTCATAATTGTATAAAGTATGGAAGGGATTTCGGTGATATTTCCGTTATTGTCTTCGATCGCTATAAGGACATTTTGATACTCAACCCTTGCGTATATATCCGGCTCTTCAACAAAGGTGATAGACCTGATTCCGGAAGCATCGTATACATCTTCGACGAACATTTCCGCATATACCGGGTGACCGATTTGTTTAGTCACTTCAACGGGGGTTGCTATCGGTGCCGTGGTATCCGATACTATTAGCATGACCTCAAAAGGAACTCCGTTTAAGGAAAGGTTTATAGGAAACTCGCCTACCGGGTATTCTTCCAGCGGCAGCGGCGGTTCAATAAAGCTTATATCAAAAGCAACATTTGCTGCGATTTCGGGATTTTTCAGAAACTCAACGGGACGCAGTATCGCGCCTTCTTCGGCAAATTCGTGTTCCATAAATTCGATCGGAGTCAAGACATACAGAGCAGCAGCACTTTCAAGTGTCCGCATTTTGGATGATAAGGTTATCGGCACGAACTGTATGCCGATAAACGGCTCAAAATCAGGGTCGTTGAAAACAGCGGTTACACCTGCCATTTCTTCTGCCGGATACAGAAAATCGTCAGGCGCAACAACTTGACCTTCAAGAATTACAACAGGTTGAAGCACATAATCAAATGTGGCGTGTTCTGTCCACCAATAGTAAAAACCCGCATACGCGCCGGCTCCGAGAACAAGAATGAGAAATATGACAAAGAACACAGTTTTAACAATACTTCTATCCTTTATTTTCAATTCTGTTACTTCCGGCGGGCGTTTTTTTGCTTTTCTTTGTTTTGATTTGTCCTCACCGTCTTCGTTTCCGGGAGATCCGATAACGCTTTGTATTGCTTCCAATTGCTTTCTTGTAAGGGTGGATTCCGGATATATATATGCTTGCGGTGTCTGTGGGGTTTGCACAGTTTTTTGACCGTTTACCTGCGATGTATCATCATTTGGTATGTCTCGTAATTTTCCTTTCGATATTTCCTGGGGCTTAAAAGCTTCCTCAAAGAGTTTTTGCTCTATATCCGCAGGAGTTGCTTCTTCGGGAGTTGCATCTGCTTCTTGAGCGTTTACTTCTTCAGTTTGGTTAAGCTCACTTTGTATAAGCTCATCCAATATATGCGTTACATCATCAGAAGAGGGGTAATCTTCCGGTGTGTATCTTACTTCTTCGTGTTCAATAGCGGGCTCAAATTTTATCACTCGCGAGCCGCGTTTACTAAAAAGCTTCATTAAGGTGACATTCCTTTTCAGTTGCCGTAATTGCCGGTGTTGTAGTTATACGTCTATACTTTCGCACCCGTTAGTATACCATATATAGTAGATTAATGCAAGCATTGAGCAAAAGACAGGGGGACGGTTCATCCGTCTTGCTGAGACTCCCAATGCATCGCTTGCAATGCCATGCGAGACATTGCAGATGGACCAAGACAGGGGGACGGTTCATCCGTCTTGCTGAGACTCCCAATGCATCGCTTACGATGCTATGCGAGACATTGCAGATGGACCGTCCCCTTAAAAGATATTATAGATAAACTGACGTGCGTCGAAACCATAGCCGTATGCTCCGAAAACAATCGTCATGAACAGGATTACCCCAACAGCCAGATACCGGAGCGGCCAAGCGAACTTGTCAAGCCTTTCACGATAATCGATCTCACCCCTGCCAAGCCAACTGACCCAAAATACAACCAAAAGACCTGCGCCTGCGCTGAAATAATCGGCAATAGGCAATGTAAACTCACTGATGCCGACGCTTAAAAACTGTGTAAGGCTAAAGTTTCTGACAATACTGGACATCATGTTAAATGTTGTCCCGACACTGTCGTATATATCAAATGAGCGGATCATGTTCATCAACCAAAAAGTGCGGAATATCTGAAAACAACGATATACCCGGTTATTAGCAAGACCGGGGAAACGTCCGTTAAACCGTGCATATAATGGTGCGAGTTCCAGCGAAACCATAAGAACCACGCCGTTTGCAAGCCCCCATACTATGAAGTTCCAGGTTGCACCGTGCCATAGACCCGTCAGAAACCACACCCAAATCAGGGTAATATGTACCGGCAGCCGTTTGGCAATATCATTACCGACAAACCGTTTGAGGCTTTTTGTAAACCGGAGCATTTTCTTGCTTGCAGCCATTGTGTAGAAAACATAATCACGAAACCAACTGTACATCGTCATATGCCAGCGGGTCCAATACTCTTGAATGGAGCGGGAGTAAAACGGGCGGTTGAAGTTCTCAGGCAAACGAACACCGAATATTTCGGCTACACCGATTGCGATGTCGATACCACCGGTGAAGTCACAAAACAGGATGATGGCGTAAAGCGCAATGTTGAGCATATAGAATATACCTTGATATTCATCGGGATTGATTGACAACGCAGCCATAGCCGGAAACAGCCTGTCGGCTATGACCAGCTTTTTGAAAAACCCCCAAAGTATACGGTTAGCACCTCGCGACAGATTCACACGGTTTATTTGAATCCCGCTGTACAGTGTTTTTGACAGCTCACCGAACCGGCTGATGGGACCTTGTACGACTTGCGGGAAAAAGGATACAAAAAGAGCCAGCTTCAAAGGATTGGTTTCAACTTCCGCCTTTTCACGGTATACATCTATAACATACCCGACGGTTTGGAAAGTATAAAACGAAATACCCATTGGAAGCGCAAATCCCATTAACCCGAATTGCCGCGCATATCCTATCAGACTGAGAACAGCGTTGACATTTGCGATTGCGAAATCCGTATACTTGACAACGGCTAAAATACCCAATATTAAAACCAGGCATATTGTTGCCCAGACTTTTGCTATCGACTTTGCTTTATCTTTTAATAATCGCCGGGCATCCTTTTCACCGGCTTCTGCAACCAGTGCATCCCTCTTGAGTCTCAAACGGCGCATGCTCATTGTGCAAAGGTAAGTGATAACAATGGTTGAGCAAATATATATCAAGAAAAAAGGTCCGGCTGACGCATAAAAAACCATAGAGCCGACAAGCAGCACAAACCAGCGGAATCTTTGCGGTGTCAGGGCGTAAACTGCCACCAAACCGGCTAAAAACAAAAGAAAAACCGATGAATGGAAAAGCATAAAAAAAGATACCTCAATGTTAAGCAGTGCTAACAAAATACCACATTTCAATGAGATATGGAAGCAGAATTTTATTGACAGCTATCCTTACTTTGCGTAAAATGTTACTGGTCAGGGGAGTTACTCGCGGGACTTATGCACACAAGTCTAAATTGAAGTTATGCGTGAAAGGTTAACAGACATATGATTGACTATAATAGCGTTTTATCTAATAACGTAAAATCTCTTGCTCCGTCCGGGATACGGAAGTTTTTTGATATACTTGAAGAAATGACGGATGCAATTTCATTGGGGGTTGGCGAGCCGGACTTTGTGACACCTTTGCATATTAGAGAAGCAGGCATGCAATCATTGGAAATGGGTTATACGAAATATACGGGAAACGCAGGGCTTTCACGGCTTCGTATGGAAATTGCGAAGTATCTGATAAGACGTTATGACCTTGAATACGACTACAAAACCCAGGTGATAGTTACGGTCGGCGGAAGTGAAGCGATAGATCTTGCCGTGCGTGCGCTTGTAAACCCGGGCGACGAGGTTATCATTCCTATGCCGTCATTTGTTTGTTACGGACCGATTACCACACTTGCAGGCGGCAAACCCGTATATATCGAGACAAAGGTAGAAAATGAATTTCGCCTGACAGCAGACGAACTGCGCGCGGCAATAACTCCGAAGACAAAAGCGTTAATATTACCATATCCATGCAATCCGACCGGAGCGGTAATGAGGCGGGAGGATTTGGAAGCAATTGCAAATATTCTGCGTGAAACGAATATTATGATTATCAGTGATGAAATATACTCTGAGCTTACATATGGAAATGAGCAGCATGTATCAATAACTGCAATACCGGGAATGCAGGAGCGTACAGTTTATGTAGGCGGTTTTTCAAAAAGCCATGCAATGACAGGCTGGCGAATGGGCTACGCTTGCGCGCCGCAGGAGATTATCGTTCAGATGCTCAAAATACATCAATATGCAATTATGTCATCCCCGACAACCAGCCAGTATGCAGCCATTAACGCTATGATGTACGGTGATGAAGATGTACAGAAAATGAAACGCGAATATGACCAACGAAGGCTGTTTCTGTACGCGGGCCTTAAAAATATCGGATTTGAATGCTTTGAACCACAGGGCGCGTTTTATATGTTCCCGAGCATAAAAAGCACAGGCTTAACATCGGCGGAGTTTTGTGAGCAATTGCTTCTAAAAGAAAAAGTTGCCGTAATCCCGGGCAGCGCATTCGGACTCGGCGGCGAAGGATTTGTACGTATATGCTACGCAGCCTCCATGGAAAACATCTCAATTGCGCTTGAGCGAATGGAGAAGTTTGTGAAGTCAGTGTAACAAGCGCAGGACAAGGGGACGGTTCATCTGTCCTGAAAAGTTCACAAGACAAGGGGACGGTTCATCTGTCTTAGGAATAGAGAACTTAAGTGTGAGGATAATAGCTCTATGAAATTTATGCTAATCATTGGGGATGGTATGGCAGATGACCCAATACCGGAGCTTGATGGGAAAACACCGTTGGAATATGCAAAAACCCCGACATTTGACATGCTTGCAAGTGCCGGGGTTTTAGGAACTGTTATGACGATACCCGAAGGCATGCAAGCCGGCAGCGACACAGCAATACTTTCAATATTCGGTTACGACCCCCGTGAGTGCTATACAGGAAGAGCACCGCTGGAAGCAGCAGCTACCGGCATTAAGTTGTCGGCAGGTGATGTGGCATACCGTTGTAACATGCTCTCTATTGAAGACGGCTCTATGCCGTTTGAAGAAAAGAAAATATTATCACACTCCGCAGGAGCGATAGAAGGGGACGAATCAAATGCGCTGATAATCGACTTATTCAACACCCCTGTGTTTCAAAAAGCGGCAGATAAAGCCGGAATGTCAATATATCTCGGCTCGTCATTCAGGCATATTGCGGTTTGTCGGGGAGGCGGTTTGGGGGACGGTTCACAAGAAATGGGGACGGTCCTTCTATCTTGTCGTCAAAACGACAAGACAGATGAACCGTCCCCCTGTCTTGTGACAGATGAACCGTCCCCCTGTCTTGTCCCACCCCACGACCACCTCAACGAAACCCTCGGGCAACACCTTCCGCACGGCAACGCAAATGCCGCAACACTGGAAGAATTGATACGCCTGTCACATAATATACTGGACAAACATCCTATAAACATTAAAAGACGTTTGGAAGGAAAACTGCCCGCAAACTGCATATGGTTTTGGGCGGAAGGAACAGCAGTAGAGTTGCCGAACTTTACAAAAATGTGCGGAAAAACCGGCAGTGTAATATCTGCCGTACCGCTCTGCCAAGGCATCGGTGTGTTGATTGGACTCGAAAAGATAATTGTTGAAGGTGCAACCGGAGAACTCCACACAAACTACGAAGGAAAAGTTGCCGCAGCTATAGAATCTTTAAAAACTCGCGACTTTACAACAGTCCACATAGAAGCCCCGGACGAATGCACACACAACGGAGACCTAAAAGGAAAACTGCAAGCAATAGAATGGGTAGATTCAAGAGTAGTTGCACCGCTGTTGGAAAAGCTAAAAGAAAGCGGAACAAATTTCAGAATGCTACTGATGTCAGACCACAGAACATTGACAGCAACAAGAGGCCACGACAGCGGATTGGTGCCGTATGTGCTGTACGACAGCAGGGTTGATGAGAAGACCGGGCTGAAGTTTACGGAGAAGGAAGCAGAAAAAGGCGTAGCTGTTGGCGATGCAAAGAAACTGATGGGTTTGCTGTTTGAAATACAAAACTTAGATGGTGAGGATTAAAATTAATAGACGGTGGAAGACAAATGAACCGTCCCCCTGTCTTGCCACAAAGAAAGTAACAATATAATGAAAGAAACAGCCCTTGCATATGCCAAAATAAACCTATCATTAGACATCGTATCCAAGATGCCGGATGGGTATCATAATCTTAAAACAATTATGCAAACAGTCAGCCTTGCAGACGAGGTGACCATTGAATGCAACCCGGGCGAGGGTATTACCGTCGACTCCGGATTACCATACATTCCCGATGATGAGCGGAACATTGCCGCTAAAGCCGCTATGGCATTTTATGAGTTTACAGGCATAACAGGGTATAGAACTCATATAAAAATCATAAAAAACATACCCGTATGTGCAGGGCTAGGCGGCGGCAGCACGGATGGAGCGTGTGTCCTCACGCTTTTAGACAAAATATTTGAAACGATGTTGGGGCGTCAAAAGCTTGAAGCGTTAGGCAACAAAATAGGTTCCGATGTGCCTTTTAGTATTACCGGAGGAACAAAACTTGCCGAAGGCAAAGGTGAATTGCTTACCGATTTACCGCCGATGCCGCATTGTTATTCGGTGATTTGCAAACCGCTGTTTTCATGCTCTACACCTGAACTGTTTAAACTCGTAAAATGTGAAAAAATCCGCGCCAGACCGGATACAGAAGGCATTATAAAAGCACTTGGCGAAAACAATTTAGGCGACATAGCAAGACGTATGTACAATGTCTTCGAGGATATCTTACCGCGCGGTAAGCACGAAATAGCGGAAATAAAGAGCACACTACTTGATAATAATGCGCTCGGAGCAATTATGACCGGATCCGGCTCTGCAGTATTTGGACTTTTTGACAATATAGATGACGCTCAAAAAGCTTATGGGCAGCTAAATAGAAGCTACAGGGACTGCTTCCTGACAGAAACATTCAATTAAGTGGTAGCAGCTTGGCGGTATCCGGAAAACTTTTAAGGGTTACAGTCGGCACACGAATTTTGCCGATTGTATAAGTTTTAACTAAAGTGCAGTGCGATGGCTGTAACCATTAAAAGTTTTCCGGATACCGCCAAGCTGCTACCACTTACTCCCACTGTATATCGCGCACTCGTGAGCCTTCAGTCGGGCGCAGAGGGTCGAATACATCGCGGACGTTGTAGAACTTTGTATAATCCCATAGCAGCATATTATCTCTTTCACGTACATGCCGTTGCGCACCTCTTAGTGCAATGCCGTCAACATTCATTCTGTCCATCATTACAGCAGGCACATCGCGTCTGGCGCGGGAGAAAGGCTCAAAGCCAACACTTAAAAACATACGAAAGCCAAGCTCATCAACATAATAACGAAGTGCCGGACCGGCAGTGTCTCTCCATACATCATTGCCGTCAAGTCTTGAACCATGCGCATATACCATAATCACTGTATCACCGACAAGCGAACCGACTTCATCATTCCATCTCTCCGCATCCTGTTGTATTCTTTCAAGAGACGAATTATCAAACCTGATATGCCCCCAACTGTGAGAACCCCAATACCATCCTGTTTCGTTAAGTCTTTCGATAACGGGTCTGGCTCTGGCAATTTCCATTCTGCGGTTGAGACGAAATTCATCCGAATCATCGTTTCTGTTGGTTTGTGTTCTATAACCTAAAATCCCATGAAGACCGGTTTGCGCGATAAGGCCTTTTGCACCGTTGTGCGAGAAGCCGGGATTTTCTTTTATAAACTTATCCAGAATCGTAATTGCTGTCAGATCCTGCGTTATAATCGGGTTGCCATCCGGGTCGATGCCCTCTGCCCAAACATCCCCGTCGGGTCCTATGATATATCTGTGCATGAAAGCATTAGCCGGCTCCAAATGAAATGTAAGGTCATCAAAGGACAGCACAATTGGTTTTTTTCCCTCCGGAAGCATAAACGGTGAAATCCTCCGCATCCTTTGCTGACCATTTTCGTTTGTAAACTCCTCCCAAACATCATGTAAGTTAACGAGAACAAAATTCCTATCATACAAGCTTTGAAGAATCACATTAAATTCATGTACCGTATTCATATATTCGTCCAAATCAAACGCATCGACCCCATTCGGAAACGCGATTTCAGGATATGCAATAGCTTCGTGGAAAAACAAATTGTCTACAGGAAGTGAAATATCGTATTCAACAAGAACTACAGGCTCCGGAGTAGGATCAGGTGTTGGCGGAGGCGGTGTCGGTCTTGGTGTTTCTGCAGGCGTTGGAGTAGGGTCGGGCGTGTTGCTTTGTTGGTTACCGAAACATCCTGATACAAGTCCAAGTAACATGACAAGCACTATAAGTGCCGCAGAAATTTTATATGCTATCATTTTCATTAATGACAAATCCTTTCTACAACTGACCGGCAACAGTTTGCATTCATAGTAATTATACCATAGAAAGCACAAGATATCCACATATTTTTCTGCCATGCCACTTCATGTGCTCGCCTATCGGCTTCCCGGCAAAGTCATATTACTCTTGAAATGGTTTGTGAGGAGTGATATTCTGAAGCTACATAAATACAAAGGAGAAAGCAATTGCTGAATATACTTCTTGGCCGTGCGGGAACCGGGAAGACGGATTATATTATGAATGAAATCAAGCGCAGGATGGATGAGGGGGAGTCCGGAATGCTGCTTATTGTGCCGGAGCAGTATTCACATGATGCTGAAAGGCAGCTCTGTGCAGTCTGTGGTGATAAGCTTTCTCTCCATGCCGAGACACTGAGCTTTACGAGGCTTTGCAATAATGTGCTTGCGGAAACAGGGGGGACACAACATAAAATACTTGATGCTCCGGGGCAGTTACTAGCGTTAAACTACGCTTTAGAATCAGTTGCGCCAAACTTAAAAGTATTTGGACTTAAAAAAACGCGTATAGAAATGCTTGAAAAGCTCCTCGATACAATTAAAGAGTTCAGGACACATAAAATACCTCCCAAAACATTGGAAAGCGCAGTAAAGCGGACACTAAGCCCTCTTTGTGAAAAGCTCCATGACCTGACTCTGATTTACAGCGCTTATGACGCCTTATTAAAGGTCTACGGAGGAGACGCAGCCGAACGGCTTACACTCCTTGCAGAGTATATCGGAGAGAGCACTGTAGGAAACACAGGGCATATATTTTTTGATGGGTTTAATGATTTTACCGCACAGGAGATATCCGTTATAAGGGAGTTACTGCGGAAAGGCGCGAATCTTACCGTTTGTCTGACGTGCGACTTAAATGACAGCGGTGAGATATTTGAGATTCCCCGCAGAACAGTTGCACAGCTTCGACGTTTGGCTGACGAGTTTGGAATCAAGGTTCAACAAGAGGAACTATCTGTACAACCACAGCACAGAACTCCATTCCTTACATTCCTTGAAAAATATCTGTTCAACGATTCGCCGCCAAAGTACACAGAAGACATTGATCCGGAAGCACTTAGGATTTTTACTGCACCGACACGATACGCTGAGTGTGAGCTTGCGGCGCAAGAAGTGTGGAGGTTTGTGAAAAGAGGCTTCAGGTGGCGTGATATCGCAGTTATGGCACGGGACTGGGATGAATACAGCTCGCCATGTGAAAATGTATTCGAAAAGTACGGAATACCTTACTTTTCTAGCGGGAAGGTGGACATTCTCAGCAAACCACCTATGGCACTTATTGATGCAGCTTTGGAAATCGTGTCATTCGGGTGGGAATACAGCTCTGTTTTTAAGTATTTGAAAACAGGTTTAGCCGATATATCTACCGAACAATGCGCGATATTGGAAAATTATGTTATTAAATGGCAAATCCGCGGCTCATTTTGGCATCAAGAGTGGACTATGCCTCCGCATGGGTACGGCATCAAAAGAGACAATGATGAAGAGATATTAACTGAATTAAACGAACTTCGTCGACAAATGGTAGAACCTTTGTCGGGGTTGCGCGACCGCATAAGAGGGGAATCGCTTGTAGAAGACAAATTACAAGCACTTTATGGTTTTCTTATGACCATAAAGCTACAGAATCAACTTCAAAAAAAAGCTGAAGAATTTAGCACACGAGGTGAGAAGCGTCTTGCGGGAGAGTATACGCAGTTATGGAATATTATTATAAATGCGATGGAGCAGATGTATACAATACTCGGTACGGAAAAAACAAATCCAAGCGGGTTTCATGAACTCTTTATGCTGTCTTTGTCCCAATATGACATAGGTGTAATACCGGTATCACTGGACAGAACACCACTGGGCGGGATGACAATGAGCCGTAGACGTGATTTGAAATGTCTGATTATCCTTGGAACTACAGACGAAAACATGCCTGTGCTCAATAAGAGTTCAGGTGCACTCTCTGAAAATGAGCGTTCACAACTCCGCGAGCTGGGTGCAGAAATCCCGGCAGGAATAGAAGAGCGGCTATTACGTGAAATGAACATGCTGTACTCCGCATTTACACTCCCATCGGACTCATTAATACTGACATATCCTTCAAACGAAGGGCAGAGACCATCAATAATAGTCAAAAGACTGTGTAACATGTACAACATAACCGTGAAAAGACAAGGGGACGGTTCATCTATTCCAAGACAAGGGGACGGTTCATCTGTCCCTTCCTCTCCATTGTCATATGAATACACCAGACCAAAGAGGCAATTATCAGAGAGTATGTCAAAGCAATTATACGGTGAGAATATAGCTCTATCAGCCACACGTGTTGACAGGTATTATTCTTGTCCTTGTAAACACTTTCTGCAAAATGGACTCAAACTGGAGCCGCGGGTTGTTGCTGAGTTTGATGCTCAAACAGCAGGGAACTTCATACATTACCTTTTGGACAATGTTTTTAGGGAAATTAAAGAAGGAATCGGCTTTAAGAAAATCGACAGAGAGATCTGTCAGATATTGATTGATAAGAATGTTGCTAAGTTTATTCATGATATACTGCTGGACTTTAAAGGAAAAAGTCCGAGATTTGAATATTTGTTCTACAGATACAAGGAAGATGCGGTGCATGTTGTATTTGATATGATTAATGAACTAAAAAACTCAAGCTTTGTACCTCTTGATCTGGAGCTCGATATGAGTAAACTGTCAGTAACCGAAAGAGGCTTTATTGACAGAGTAGACGGGTATGAGCACGAAGGGAAGCTGTATTTAAGGGTTCTTGACTATAAAACACGTAAAAAGGCGTATAAATTTGAACTGTCTGATGTTCTACAGGGCAGGGATATGCAGATGTTAGTATATCTCTTTTCACTCACCAAATTCGGAAAAATAAGATACAACAAGGACATTGAGCCGGTTGGAGTTTTGTATGTCCCTGCGAGAGATCCTGTATTGACCACTTCGCGTAATGCTTCCAAAGAAGAAATCGATAGGCAACGTATCGGTGAAATGCGTAGAAGCGGGTTGATTATTAATGACCCCGAAGTAATTAACGCGATGGAATATGGAGAAGAAAAGACCTTCTTACCGGTAAAGCAATCAAAAGACGGTAACTTTACAGGGAATAGTCTTACAAGTCCCGCACAACTTGAATTATTATCTGAGCATGTAAAAAAGATGCTCCATAAAGCTAAAACAGGTATACAAAGCGGCGATTGTGAGTGCAGTCCTTACTATAAAAGCGAAATGGATAATGCATGCAGTTTCTGTGAGTATCATACAGTATGCGGTTTTGATGAAGAAATGGGCGACAAACGCCGTTTTATAAGTAAGCTGAAGACAGATGAGGTATGGGAGCAGTTAGGGTCTAGGGTTTAGGGCCTAGGATTTAGGACATAGAGTCCAGGAATTAGTGCTTAGTTGAGAAATTGTTGATAAAGCAGGGAGAAACGCTTGTGAGCTTAAATGATACTGTAGTTAATTTTACACCTGAGCAGAAGGCTGCCATAAATTACCGTGGCGGGGCGTTGCTTGTCTCTGCTGCGGCAGGCTCCGGGAAGACCAAAGTGCTTATCGAACGCTTGCTTAGTTTTGTTGATGAGGGAGTTAACATTGATGAGTTTCTTGTAATTACTTATACAAGAGCAGCAGCATATGAATTGCGTGAGAAAATTTACGAGGAACTGTTAAACAGACTCAGCAAATCGCCCGGAAATACACGCTTACGCCGTCAGGCAATGCTCTGCAAAGGCGCGTCAATAGACACAATTCATGCATTTTGCTCGGAGATATTACGGGAAAATGCTCATCTTGTCCGGCTTCCACCGGACTTTCGGGTTGCGGATGAGAGCGAATGCACAATGATTATGAATGAAGTGGCTGATAAGGTTCTTAGTGGGATTTATGAAAAGCTTGAGGATTATCCCGGCTTTACAGCCTTGATTGATACTGTCGCAGACAGACGTGATGACAGGTTATTAGTTGAAGCTCTCTTAACGCTGTACAGAAAGCTGCAAAGCTTGCCTCTGCCGGAGGCCTGGATAAAGAATCAAATTGAGAAGCAAAATAACCTGACTATTATTACCGATATCTCACAAACAGATTTTGGCGAATATATGCTTAAGCGAATAAAAAGTAAGATAAGTCATTGCCTTGCCGGGTTTATAAGCTTAAGAAGTACAATGACTAAGCATACAGAATATGAGAGTAAATATGCACAGAGCGTTGATAGTGTCATAACGCAGATTTACCCCCTTCTATCAGCACTTGATATAGGCTGGGATGAAGCAAGACGGCATTCGTTTATTGAATTTCCTCGTCCAAAGCCAATAAAGGGACATGATAAACTAAAGGAAACCCGCTTATACTGTATTAAAGAACTCAAAAAACACCTTAAAGAACTTGAATACAGTTCGGAAGAACACTTAAAAGATGCACAGGACATAAGCATTGCAATTACTGCACTATTGCGACTTGTTCTTGACTTTGATGCAGAGTATGCTGAAGAAAAACGAAAAAAAGGGGTCGTAGACTTTTCAGATCTAGAGCACCTGACACTCTCTTTACTGGTTGATATGGAAACCGGTGTCAAGAAAGAGCTTGCGAGGAGTATATCTTTAAGATTTAAGGAAGTTATGATTGATGAGTATCAGGATGTGAATGCTGTTCAAGAATTAATATTCAACGCAATCTCAACTGATTCCGGCAATATATTCATGGTCGGTGATGTAAAACAATCAATTTATAGATTCAGACTTGCCGATCCGACTATTTTCTTATATAAGTACAGTGAGTTTACTGAGATTGGAACTAGTCAGCACCCGGACACAACTATGCACGGAAAAAAAGTCCATCTTTCGCATAATTTCAGGTCGGATGATGGAATACTTAAGGTTGTTAATCATATTTTCTGTAATATAATGTCCAAAGAGTTTGGAGAGTTAGAGTACACAGATAAGGAAGCTCTCGTTCCCGGCAGAAGAATCGTGAAGGAATACAAGGAAAGCAAGGAATACAAGGGAATAGGTTAAGTGAAACGGAGAAATTAGCAAAAGGAGCAGCAGAAGCTCCGGAAGTTACAGATGTAACGGGTAAAGGGAATATCGTTGAAATTGATCTTATTGACATGAGTACCTTTGGGGTAGAAGACGACGAGGAGAGTCCGACTGCAATAAAGATAGAGGCTGAATACATTGCACAAAAGATAAAAAGACTGATTAACGAGAGGTATCAAGTTCCGGACGATGACGGCAGTGAAAGAGATATAACATTCTCTGATATTGTAATATTGCTTCGTTCAGTAAAGGGGCGAGCTTGGCAATATGCTGCTGCACTCTCAGAAATTGACATTCCTATAGAGTTTCCGGGAGGAGAGGGATATTTCGAAACGACGGAAGTGATAACTGCACTCTCATTGCTGGCAGTAATCGATAATCCAATTCAAGACATTCCATTGGCATCAGTAATGAATAGTCCTTTGTATAATTTCACTGCTGATGAGCTGGCAGAGTTAAAGCTAAAGTCGAGAGAGAAGGACTTATACTCAAGCATAAAAGAGTCGGCAGAACGTGACATAGTGTCAGATGAAACAAGAGTGAAATGCAAGAAAATGCTATCAGACATAGATGACCTTAGAATAATGTCCGGAGATATATCATCAGACAGGTTCATTTGGAACATGTATAATAGAACAGGACTGCTTGATTTAGTCAGCAAAATGCGTGGTGGAGAGAAAAGGAAAGGTAATCTTATCTTATTAGCTGAAAGTGCGAAGCAATTTGAAAGGAGTGGGTACAAAGGTGTATACGGTTTCTTACGCTTTATTAAAAACCTCCAAGATAGAGGAATTGAATTAACCGATAGAGTAAATGATAAGAGCACCTTCCCGGAAAGTTACAATTCCGTCAAAATAATGAGCATACATAAATCTAAAGGATTGGAGTTTCCGATCGTAATATTGGCAAACACTTCTAAGTTTAATAACTTCCAGGATATTCGAAAGAATGTAGTCTTTCATAACGAGTTAGGTCTTGGCGTTATGTTAACTGATCCGACACAGCGTATTAGATATTCAACACTCGCCAGAACGGCAATTCAAAATAAATTAAATGATGAGATGCTGTCCGAGGAGTTGCGTGTATTATACGTTGCAATGACAAGAGCACGAGAAAAGTTAATCATAACAGCAACTTTAAAAAACACAGAGCGAACTAAAGAGCAACTCGAAGAAATTCCTGCAGGAATAGTCGATCCGCAGGCTGCACTGGCTCTGAAAAGTATGATAGAGTGGATTTTGGTTGGAATAAGAGGCATTGAGGATGCTGAGCTTTCAATAAATTATTTGGATTCCGGCATAATTGAATCTATTCGCAATCTTGCTTCCGGAGCTGAAAAGAAAATTGTTCCCTTACCGCTGACGGGGGTTACCTATGAATCTGATTTAAGTGCCGATTCAAGTCGTGAAACAATCTCAGAGACAGATTCTCGCTTTTCATATCCGTTCAAATCGTCTGTTGACCTACCTTCAAAACTAACGGTTACCGGTCTGAAAGCACTTCTCGACCCCGAAGCTGAGCTTGCCCCATGGGTGCAGAAAGAAAAGGAAAAGAGTGCACCGGTTTCTTCTCCCTTATTCATCTCCGGCAATAAAGAACTGACCGCTGCAGACCAAGGAACTCTAATGCATCTTGTGTTGCAGCACATAGACTATAAAAAGAGTTCGCATGAACACGACAACAATAGAGTCGCAAAGGAGCTGCAACGACTTAGCAATATTGGGTTCTTGACAAATGAACAGATTGACAAGATCAATATTGGTAAGATTAAAAAGTTGTTATCATCAACATTAGGTGTTCGCATGACCGCTGCGAAAATGATGGAAAGAGAGTTCAAATTCTCAATTTTAAGACCCGCTGAAGAATTCTATCCCGGCGGCGGAACTGAAAAAATCCTGCTTCAGGGTGTTGTTGATTGCTTCTTTGAGGAAGACAATGAAATAGTAGTCGTTGACTTCAAAACAAACAGAGTAACGGAAAAAAACGTTGACAAAATTGCACAGCAATATAGTCAGCAGCTAAATACATATGCTGATGCTCTGCATCATATCACCGGTAAACATGTAAAAGAAAAAATTATATACTTTTTCTCGATTGACCATGCATATATTTTATAATAGTATAAATGTTACAGTACAGTGGGGCGTTCCTAGCCCTGTCATTCTGCGCGTTAGTCGCAGAATCTATAGCTGTGATAGGTATTCACCCGGAAATATAGCATAGTTGCGACATGGATTCTGCGGCTAAAGCGCAGAATGACGTGCAGATTTCAGGAAACAGTTATGTGTCAAGTGACATATGTACAGTAACCATACGCCTAATTAAAACTCAGACCAAGGTATATCTACCGGGGCATTATTTGCAATGATATTATAGACATGCAGAAGTAGGGGATAGTCCTCTTTTTTTGCTCTTCCGGAGTCAATGAAAGTAAGGACGGCCTTACTTGTGCGTTCTGCAATAACAACGGACTCCAAGGTTATACCGCTTAATTCATTAAGAGCGTATTCAAGATTGTGTCCCATTCCCAGCAATGTGCCGATTTTGCGTGTTCTGCCTCCAAACACTGTAACATACAAATCACCGACTCCGTATTCGAGATTGTCACCATTATATCCGAACATTATCAGCAACTTACGCATTTCTCGAACGCTTTGCCCGAACAGAGCCGCCTGGGAGTTATAATGTAAGACATCACCGTCCTTTAGTGATAGCCCAAGTGCCAGGGTAACTGCCATAGCATAAGCATTTTTAAGAGCAACAGCAAATTCAAAGCCCTCGATATCTGTAGTTAAGTTTATATGATAATACGAAGTGGCAAGTAAGTCCTTGCAAAACTCCAGAGATACAGGATTATTCCCGCAAATTCCGACACAGGTGTTATCCAAATCGACTAGCTCATAGCTGGTACAGGGACCGCCTACCGCAAGAAAGTCCATATCCGGATAAAGTCCTTCGTAATACTTTGGGAACGATATCATATAACCATCGGATTGATTTAGCATCCCTTTTGTAATGGAAAGAACAGGAATATTCTTAGGAAGACGGGGCATTATTTCACTTGCAAACCATTTAACACCAAAGCTGCTGACCCCGCTGATAATAAGGTCAACATCAGTAAGTGCGGTTTCAAGCTCTTCCAGCTGAAAGTACTCAATACCGGAAGGTAAAGTCCGCTTCAACCCGGTGTGATATCCTGTTTCTTTTGCATGATTAATAATATCTACATCAAGCATTGTACCGACAAGACGGACAGTATGCCCGTTAGTTCTGGCGGGAACACTCATTGCCGAACCCATCGCACCGGAACCGATAACTGTAATAATAGCCATACTCAACCTCTACTTATTGAAATTTAGGGATAATATTCTCCCTTGTCATTGCGAGGAGCATGGCGACGCGGCAATCCACACTCATCTGCTTAATTTACTTGCGTATA
Source organism: Oscillospiraceae bacterium (assembly GCA_009783555.1). Taxonomy (GTDB): domain Bacteria; phylum Bacillota; class Clostridia; order Oscillospirales; family Oscillospiraceae; genus WRMH01. The sequence goes on along the minus strand of WRDH01000026.1, from coordinate 9,498 downwards.
TATTATAACATAAGTATAATGCATATGGTTAGTATAGAAAAGAGAAATGTAACAGGGTATGGAGAAGCGAATGAAAAAATATTTGTACATGATTTTCATACTCCCGACATTAGTTTTGACCGGTTGTTCACTGATTGCCGGGTCTGATTCTCAAACGCCGGCGGAACCGGAAAACACTCCGGACTTTATAACCGAACCTACACCTGCACCCACACTTGAACCCACACCAACAACCGCACCGGAACCGGAGCCAACACCGGAGCCCACACCAACGCCGACACCGGAGCCGACACCCGAACCACCGCCACCGTCATTCGGGTTTATTGATGCGCATGCTGATACGATTTCACGTGCTTTACTGCGTGATCCGGGGCAGCAAAGCCTTTATAGAAACAATTCGCTTGATGTTGATTTTAGCCGTCTTTCAGAGTTTGATGCACCTGTGCAAGTCTTTGTAGCATGGTGTTCTGATAGATGGGTTCAGACTGCTTTTGAACGTACGAACTATATGTTTGATTTCTTCGAGAGGGAAATCGCTAAACACAGCGACCTTATAGAAATTGCACTTGACCTTGATGATATCAGGCGCATCGCAGGTGAAGGGAAAATAAGCGCAATCCTTGCTATCGAAGGCGGTGAAGCTCTTGAAGGCAAAATTGAGAACCTTGACCATTTCTATAACAGAGGCGTCAGAATACTTGCACCCACATGGAATCGTGAAAACGAGCTTGGTTTCGGGCAAGCAACAAATTCTACATTAGGTCTTAAACCATTTGGGTTTGAGGTTATCCGCAGGATGGATGAACTAGGCATGATTTTAGATGTCTCGCATTTAAATGAAGCGGGATTTTGGGATGCTCACGAAACAAGTACACGTCCGTACATGGCAAGCCATTCTAACGCATATTCCGTAATGCCGCATCCAAGAAATCTCAAAGACGACCAGATAATGGCTATAGTGGAACGCGGCGGGATAATCGGGTTTAATATGTTCCCGCAGATTATTACATCCAACTCAAGAGCTACAATGGGCGATATAATGGCTCATTTCAGACACTTTATTGAAGTCGGAGCAGGAAATCACATAGGACTGGGCTGCGATTTTGACGGAATTCCTTCAATGCCGCGAGGGATTACAGACGTTTCATCACTAAATATACTCGCCGGGGAGCTGGCAAACGAGTTTGATGAAGACACATCATTTAGAATAATGGAAGGGAACTTCTACGAATTTTTCAAACGTTATTTTGAAGGGTAAAAATAAAAATTCTATAACAAAACATGAAATAGGTAGTTAATGGACAAAGTAAGCAAATATAATCTTGTTGAAGGCAGCATAGTAAATAAGCTGTTTTTTGTTGCCGGACCTATTATAATGACTCAAATATTCCAGATGGCATATAATCTGACGGATATGTTTTGGCTCGGGCGATTAAGTAGTGATGCAGTTGCGGCTTCGGGAACAGCAGGGTTATTTTTATGGTTATCAATGGCATTTCTATTGTTCGGGCGAATGGGTTCGGAGATTGGTGTTTCTCAAAACCTTGGCAGGGGAGATAAGGATACAGCGCGCTCTTTTGCCCAAAATTCAATAGTTATTGCAATTGTGCTGGGTATTTTGGTAACTGTGGTATATATTACCTTCCACGAGTTTTTAATCAATCTTTTCAGAATACAAGAGGCTCATGTTGAGAAATATGCACGTGAATACTTGGCGATTGTTAGCTTTGGGCAGCCTTTTGTCTTTTTCACTGCGGCTGTCACGGGTATATTTAACGGAGCAGGAAACTCAAGGATGTCGATGTTTATTAACGGCATCGGATTTACGTTGAATATGCTGCTTGATCCGTTGCTGATATTTACTGCCGGCTGGGGTATTCATGGCGCGGCGGTTGCATCAGTGATTTCGCAGTCATCGATGGCGTGTCTGGCACTTATTGTACTATTGAAAAGCAAAAACAGACCATTTGAGAAAGTAAAGATTTTAATTCGCCCTTGTATAGACACTATAAAACAGATATTCAAATGGGTTACACCTGTTTCTTTGGAGAGTTTTTTATTCACAGTTCTAACGATGATGCTGACGCCACTTGTAGCTGAATATGGCGCAGGAGCACTCGCGACAGTACGTGTAGGTTCACAGATTGAGAGTTTGACGTGGTTGATTGCCGGAGGATATGCCGCAGCATTGACAGCTTTTACCGGGCAGAATTTTGGAGCGGGGAAATGGACGAGGATAAATAAGGGTTTTCGTTTATCAACTGTTATGATGACGTCTTGGGGATTTCTTGTCGCCATGTTGCTTTTCTTCGGCGGCAGAACACTTTATGGGATATTTGTCCCGAACGAGCCGGCAGTTATTGCTATGGGTGTGTTTTATCTGCAAATACTGGCATTTGTGCAAATTCCCGCTTGCCTTGAGGGTGTCGCTGCAGGGATATTCAGAGGGATGGGAAAAACTGTGCCGCCATCTGTATCGAGCATTACGTCAAACGTATTGCGCGTTATATTAGCGTACATGACAGTACATTTTACCGATTTAGGACTAACCGGGATCTGGCTTGCAGTGGCAATAAGCGCTGCACTGCGCGGGATATGGGTATTAATCTGGTATTTGGTACATTCAAGAAGCTTGCCGAAGGCGGATGAAGAAAAGAGCCTCGAAAACGCATGAGTTACAAAATAAAAGAATCTCCTAAGATCGTAAATTAACAAAGCAACTGTAAAGTCTATAAAATGAAATTTTGACGCTTGAAATTAGTATTGGCATGAACTATAATATCAAACGGTGGAAAAACCGCCCATACCAGTGAGAAATTAAGCCGGTGTGATGGAATGGTAGACGTGATGGATTTAAAATCCAACACGTCAGATATAGGAGGTAGTAGCAGAAACCCTTGATATGACTACGTTTGCGAGGGGTAAGAAAGATGATATTTTGCAGAGTTCTCTTGTAAAGTTCTCTAATTTATCCGAGGTATGATTCTTGATAATTTTATATGCCACTGTGATGGAATAGGTAGACGTGCCGCACTCAAAATCTAGCGTTCAACTTGATACATCAAAGAGGAAAAACCCTGATTATTACTAGCTTTTTGCCACACATGGCGAATGCGTTTTTACATAAGTTCTTTTGCGAATTCTTTTGGATGCACGAGGGAGTAATTTCCCGATTTTAATACGGTGAGCCGGCATGATGGAATGGTAGACGTGCTGCACTCAAAATCGTACAAGTCTGATAGAGGAGGTAGTAGCGGAAACCCTTGATAATACTGCGTTTGTGATGTGTACCGGAGTGCTAATATTAAGAGCATCTCTTATGAACATCTCTAATTTATCCGGAGTGTGATTTATTGAAAATTTGATATGTGCCGGCGTGATGGAATGGTAGACATGCGTGACTCAAAATCACGTTTCAGCGATGGAGTGTCGGTTCGAGTCCGACCGCCGGTACCATTGTCCCGCAAGGGATACACTGTGGTATGAGGCTCTTCGGAGTCTCATTTTGTGCGGCATCTCTTATTTTCTATAAGAGATGTTTATGCCGGAGCGGGTAATCTCATTCCCAATGACAGCATAGCATCTGCCGAGCGAAGTTTTGCGTTTACATCAAGATGACCGTAGATATTTGCTGTTGTACCGAAGTCACTGTGACCGAGCCATTCCTGTATTTCTTTCATGCTGACTCCTGCGTTGAGAAGTAGTGATGCTGCTGTATGTCTGAGGTCATGGAACCTGATTCTTCTCATATCGTTTTTATGAAGAGTGTTCCGGAAGTTCTCCGTAATGAAGTTTGGCTTTATACGATTACCCATTTCATCAACACATATATACTCTAAGAATTTATTGTTGTATGAGTTCCCACAAAGTGAACGGTATTCATACTGTTGATTTTTAGCGTTAGACAGGATTTCGTAAAACTCATCGACAAGTGGTAATGAGCGATAACTGGACTTGTTTTTTGTTCGATCTTTCTCAACTGTGATTAATCTGTTGTCGATGATTACATCAGTGACCGTATGCTTTATTGTGATTGTCCTGTTCTTGAAGTCAATAGCATCCCATTTCAATCCGACGATTTCACTTCGCCTTAATCCGTAAAACGCTGCCATCATTACGGGTAATTCAAGTCTTGTGCCGTTGACAATATGAAAAAGGTCGTTGACTTCATCAATGTCATAAAACTTCCCAACATACTTCTGCACCTTTGGTCTTTGGATTTTGTCAGCGGGATTAGTCATTAAGATGTCCGTATCAACAGCATATTTAAGGGCTTTTCGGATATTTGCATGATAATGTATTACGGTTGATGCAGATACGCCTCTGACGTTCATACAGTGGGTGTAGAAGTCTTGTATGTGCTTTGGTTGTATTTCTCTGAGTAAAGTACCCTGTTCTTCAAAATATGGGCTTACAACACGTTTTACGCAGTTTGCGTATGATGAATATGTTGTTAGTTCTATGTTTGGTTTTATCATACTCAGCCAACTATTCATAAAGCTTGCAAATGTTATTTCATCTTCTTTTGTGACTGCCGGATTAAAATCCCTCCGAGCTTTAAGCAACATATCTTCGGCTTTCTTCTTATTACCTTTAATTGGGAGTCCTGTGCTTATCCATTTAGTCCTGTTTTTTCCAAGTTCGTCTTTATAGCTTAATACTATTTGATATCTATTGTTTTTTTCCTGTAAGTGTCCTGCTACCAAAATAAACCTCCATTTCTGTGGTAGCGATATTCACCTTTCATTGACAAGAATATTCTACCACACTTGACACTAAACTACAATGTTAAAAACACAAAATACTGTGTAATAATTTGTCATAATATGCAATATATTGTGATGTTAATGGACAGTCGCACTCTTTAGATAATCAAGGAGTTTCGACTTCGGTATTCGATATGATCGACCTATTTTAAGGTATGCTATTTGACCGCCGTTTAGCAAAGAATATCCGGTTTTTGTACTTACTCCAAGAACCATGCTCATTTGAGTTATATCCATAACATCGGGTTGATTATCAAGCATTGATAAGCTTGATTCTGCGGTATAATTATTTATCTCGCTTATGTTCATTATTTCCTCCAAACTATACCCCTTTTCCCAAGTTGGGAAAAGGGGCTGAGTTGTTAATATCATTACTTCACGGATGGACTCTTACGAACTCATTTACCCTAAAGCTTTCAGCATTATCCAATCCAATCAGTCTTTTCATATAAGACAAGTTTCCATCAACTGATAACGAACCTGATATCAGGATTGTTGGTATTCCAAGTTTCCATATATCGTTGTATAACCGATCTCCAAGGTTTGTCGGCAATGAACAAAGCCGGTTTTCTTTCTTGTCTCTTTCAATCCAGCAGGAAAGATTATCATAATACATCAGTTCGGCAGCTTGATCCCGGATTTTTTTCAACTCTGTCAGGACTTGTGTTTTTCGTTCATCGTCTCTTGGTGAAACAGGGATAATAGGTAATACGTCAGAGATGCTTAAAGTAATATCACGTATATTACACAAGTGTCGGGCAATTTCGCTGTCCAGTTTAACATCGAAACGATCTATCACAGCTCCGATAGTTTTATCTTTGTTTTCGGTTTGTTCTAAAAGTTGCTTAAATAAAGTGCTGCCAATTCTTACCAGTGTTTTTGCTAATGATTTTGTTTTTTTATCAGCAACTTCGTGTCTAATGCTCATTTTTCCGATTGATTCATTCAAATCCACTAAAGAAGCACTAGAAAAGTTAATCCCATATATAGTCCGAGCTGCCTTTCTTAGCATATGTGCTTCATCAATAATAACTATCTGGTAGTTTGGGAGAAGTGGTATCTTATTTTCTTTCCGACGCATTATATCGTTGATTAAGAAATTATGGTTACATACTTGAATATCAATGTCATATGATTTTGCTTCGTCACGAAATCGGAAGTATTGACAGGTGTTGCGGAACTTACATCGTAATCCACAATGCTCCGGGACAGATATCTTACGTTTAACATAATTGGTTAAATCATTGTTATTTGCTAAATCAATTTTTGCTGCCGGTGCAAGCATACGGAGCAAGTACTTTTTTACTTGATTATCCTGTTCGTTTGGCAAGTAACATCTAAGCCTATACTCGCATACATAATTGTCTCGCCCTTTGCGTATAACCGCTTTAATAGCTCTTCTAATAACTTCGGACTCTAGCAGTATCCGCGATAACTCAGGGATATACTCATCGACAAGTGCTTTTTGAAGAGCGGGACATGACGTTGCAATAACAATCGGCATATTAACAATATCAATATATCTTGCATTAGCATGAAAGCTAAGGCTGCGTTTTTCATTGAGCCTGCCTAATTTTGCTATAAGAGCAGGTATCAGGTAAGTAAATATTCTCTCGGTTCCATTGTTACCTTCAGCAAGCGTGATAATACACTTGTATATTGAGTCGAAGATTAGAAGTGCAAGTGATATCTGCTCCTTACGGATAGAGTAGCCATAGAAAGGCAAAACTTCTTTAAAAACCATTAGCAGTAGTTCTTTTCCCTTTTTTACTGAGATGCCGTTTCCGGATAATCTTTCTGCTTCAAATATTCCTGCACCTGCGACTTGTGAATCACGCATTTTTATAACCAGAGTGTCAATGCTTGATACAGGAACTCCGTTTGCACGACGGGCGATTGTTTCTTTTCTTCCGGTTTGAAGATTGATTGTATAGTATGTATAGCTTCGTCCTGTAAAGTGCTCTACAAGCATACAATCAAATGCTATTAACAGAACTTTTGTGTTTTTATTTTCTTTCACTGGAACATCACCAAGTTCGGCTCGTGATATTTCACGTTTAATGTCTCGTTTCATCGAATCGTCCTTTCGTAATATTCGGCGGCTCTGTGGTAGGGGCAACCCAATTTCCGTCATGTAAAGTTACCCCCAATATCAGAACCGTCGAAACCTTAAATAGTAATTGACGGTTATTGATTTATTTGTTTGCATGTGATTTGCCCTATTTTTTCCTCAGTACCCGGACACATGGGGTAAACATCAAACTGTCAGAACCAACATTGTTGGCTTTACACACGAAAGCTCATGTGGTCTGTTTCAACACACACGACACTTCCCTGAATCGCGCCTCCGCGCTTCTCAGCCCCGGTTCTCTCGAGGGAGTACCATTATCACCGCTATGCCGTTTATGTCACCCGTTTTATCACTTGTTACTTTTCGTATACATTCAACCCTTCTAATAAAGCAGGAGCGCTCGCACCCATTACAGGCGGTTTTCGCGCGCGACACAGCGGTTATTGTATCTGATGTTCCGATATGACCGATTCCGTTGATACCGGTGTTTTTCAATGTACATGAGGGGAGGAAAATATCCCCTCACTATACAAAGGAAAAAAGTTGGTACTTTTACACCCCTATTCTGAGAAATATTTTAAGAATTTTTTCATTGCTCTCTTTTTTGACTTGTTTACATTCTGCTGCGCTATCCCAAAATCATTTGCAAACTCACATTCTGTAAACCCTTCGTAAAACAATGCTTTTATAACAATTTGTTCTCTTTTTGTTAGAGTTATGTATGCCTCAGATAAGAGCGTTTTCTCAATCACACTGTCTTCTAATGTAGGTCCGAGAGATGGAATAATTTCTTCAACCTGCTCAAATGATACTTCATATGATTTTCTTACTTCACGACGTTTTCGCTCCTTCCATATCGGACGTTTGAATGCATAGTAGACATCCTTTGTGACTTCAACTGTTTGACCTTCAACCTCTACGTAATATTTTTTTTCTTCATTCATTGACCTTTCCTCCATTTGATTTTTTGGGGTTTCTTAAATCAAATGGATTCAGGCGGGTCACGGCAGCGTGTTTGAAAACTCATATCAGGCTCCTTGTCAGGTATCCGCAGAGCCGTCTTTAAATCCATAAAACAAAAAGACGAGCTTGGAATCGTCGGGTCCTACCCGGCAATATCCTTGCCCGTCTAGCGGTTCTACGGATTACATATTTTTATACTACCTAGTTGAATGCATGAGAAGTAGAGTTGTTGTGATTCTCAATTACTGTGCAATCTAACATGAATGTTATTACAGTTTTTCTATTCTTTTCTTTAACAATTTCAATAATCCCGTCATATGGACTAATTAGGCACATCAACTTCCCGCCATTTCTTACTTCTTCAAGCTTACCTTTAGAGTGGGAGTTAATTCCTTTTTTCTGATAAATGTAAGTTTCGTGTGGATTATTATTACTTAACATGATAGATGCCCCTTTCCTTGCGTTTCGATTATTCATAGCTTTCTAAAAGCTTCTCTTACTATTAGTATGCATTTTTTTGACATAAAAGGTGTCGTTTTTTTGAAATTTATTTTTGCAAGACAAGTGGGAATCGTATTATAAAAGTATGAAATAATTTATGCAATAGACATAATATGATGAAAAGACAGTCCGTTATGATGATTTCTTAACATAAGCACCTCTGAAAATGTTGAAAAACTCATCACTTTTGGGATGTTTTTATATTTATTCACAAAATCTTAATATTTTTCAAAAAGTTACTTTATTTAGTAAAATCTCATTATATTAAATTTGAGTTTTCACACTCTAAATGTTAAAATGTACGATAGTATGTGGAAAAATTCTACATTTTGGGAGCAGAAAAATCTTCATTAAGCAATTGTACTTTTTTTGCGTGTGAATGAATATTATTACTAATTCTGTATTTTTTTGCTACGTTTATGTACAGATTGTTGCTTTAGTTAAACGCAGGTGTTATGTTACTTATTAATACGAGTACATTCTTAGTATGATTTTTTTTGCATATGACATGTGGGTTTGAAAATTATATATTACTTAAACTAAATATATAACTGAAGTACATTAAACTTTTTCGCAATTGAAGTTCAAAGAACTTCACCAAGAAGATTATAGACATCATTCTTGTCATCCTGTGTAACGCCTAAATATCGTCTAGTTATATCAAAATTAGAATGATTAAAGATTTCCATAAGAACGGCTGGTGATACTCCATTTTTCCAAGCATGGTAACCGAATGTTTTCCTTAAAGAATGACAGGAAATATTTGAATGAAAATCGAGAGCTTCGCTAGCACTACGAATAATTCGATATGCCTGTATACGGCTTATAGCTCCTCCTTTTCGACTCTTAAAAATAAATTCGCCTTGTTTAATTAATGACATACAGATGTGCAAAGAGTTAATGATTGCAACATTAAGCTTAATAAGTTTTGTTTTTGATGTTTTATGCTCTAAAATAGAAATACTATCTCGTAAGCGATTGCGGTTGAAATCATATACATCATCCCATTTAATACGTAGCAAGTCACTTATGCGAAGGGCTGTATGTACTCCCATCACAATAAGGAGATAATTTCTTAACTCCCCCTGTTCAAGATAATGCTCTGATAATTCTCGAACATGGCTTTTGTCGCGAATTGGTTGAGTAGTGGACATATTAATTCCTCCATAAAAAATAACGAATGTAACAATGTCTGCA
>WRDH01000025.1 GCA_009783555.1 Oscillospiraceae bacterium | reverse complement strand
GTTATACTCTGAGTATACACAATTAGTAACCAATACCCATTTTCCCGTAAATTTTTCTTCTATTTCCTCAATTGTCATATACGTAGGATTCTTCAATATCTTTCGCATGATTATTGCACCTCCGTTCATTATAGTATTAATATAGAAATTGTAACATAATTAGTAAGTTTAGTCTATTTAAAATAATACTTCAATTGTATAACCTTGCGGCTTTTGCATACTCTTGTTTAAACTGTTCTCTTAGACACAGAGGAGATAATACTTCTGCATCAGAACCAAACTTAAAGAAATAAGCCATCGCCTGATGTATCGTACACCTGAATATATAAACATCACTATTCTCTTTTTTGTTGCATTCACTGTCGATGTGTTGTGAAGGGCGCATATGTACCTGGTTGATATACTTGCGTTTTCCTTCATCAGTAAAGCTTACAATTATCTCATGTATTTTATCTTCATCAGCGATAAACATTGTGCCGTGCTTTGCGCGGCTTTCTTTTATTTTACCACGCTGCTCAGCATTCAGTTTCCCGCTGCCGGCTTTTTGCTGTCTGTCGATTTCTGCTCTTTGGATTTTTGATAAACGAAATGATTCCAATGAGAAATGTTCGCTATTTCCTGTACCGGGAAATGATGCCGCCGGTCTTGCGTAGCCTATAAGATAATTGTACATTGACAACTTATCTGTTTCCAGTGAATGCGGCAATACATATATCGGCTTATCTACTTGGGCATACGTAATAACTATCGGGCGTTCATGCACAATTGCATCCTGAATATCGGTAAATATTCTTTCGAAGTAAATCCGTTCACGTTCAACATACGGTTTTTTGGCATATTCTTCAAAAACTGCGGTTAAGAATTTACCTCTTGTTATTTTTGCACCGGATTCGATTGAAAAGAACCCCCTGTTCCACAAGTCAATCAACAGCTTACAAACGTCAACCTGGAGCGTTAAATTCCACGCTAAATCAGACGCACTCATGCTACAAAGGTGTTTAACTCTTAATTGAAGTTCTGATTTATATCCATTGCATAGCTTCTCAATTAATACGGCGTAGCTTCCGTTATCGGAAGACTTCAACACATTTCTCCATTCATTTACCTTCTCTTCCAATCGGAGCGGGATAGACGCTTCGGCATGTTCGTAAAAATTCAAGAACACACGGTTTAACAATCCGGCTTTTGACACCGCCTCGCCTTCATCGGAAAAACTCATGCGATCCTGCTCTATTATCGACCATGCATAGGCACTTAGCGGCAATCTTTGCTTTGGTACACCTGCTTGTTCAACAAAATCCATACATTTCACCCCTTTTGTTATGACGTAATATATCAATTATACCGACTACTGTCAATAATAACGTTCCTATATATGGAATGAAAAGGCAGCAAATATAACAGCGAAACATTGTAATTGCAACAAATAATAGGAACGATACAGCAGAAAATAGCTGCCATTGCGTTCTCTGCGGATGCTTGCTAATATGTTTTCATAAGGCAAACACGACGATTGAAAGAGGTACACTATGAAATTATCACTAAACGAAGCATTTCGCTATCAGAACTTCTTAACAAAAATGCGAACAGATCTCAGCCGCTATTTAGCAGATGATGCATTTGTTATTACAAGAACTGAGGAGCATTATAGAAAAGATGCTGCTCCGGGTCTTGTTAATGAAACAATTATTGAAGAGCGGGATGAAATGTACAACGGCATTACACCAAATGCCGCTGTCAAGTTACTGTCAGAGGTAACGAAAGAACGTGAAAGGCTTTCGTCGGCTATTCATAAAGCAAAACAATCCGCACACTTGAGTTCGGGTGTCGGGATAGATGAAGCCGTTATGTTAAACAAAGAACGGCGCTCAATTGCCGATGTTTTCAAGCATCTTGCATTCCTGCAACCCACTCCTCAGAGGTTGCAAAAATATGGCGGCCGCACATTTATGTTCTCCGAGAGCGAGAAAAAAGGTGCTCAACAGGTTATGATTTCTTACGATATCATGGTCAAGTCAGCGATTGATTATGACCGGAATAACGTAAAATCTGAGTATAAAAGGTTACTTAAGGAAGCTGACGCGATTTCATCCGAAATCGATGAAATCTTTGCCGGGAAAACTATAGAGCACGTACCGGCATACGACATCCGCAGTACAATATGCGAAATAATAGAGGATATGGGTGATTAATCACACACACACACACACACACATATCCCGCATTATCCGCAAATATCTCGATTCTTACTTCAGAAATCGTGGCGGAGTGACCACTTCTGTGCGGCGAAGTATGGTGCGTACATTTAATGCATAAAAAGAAGTTACGTTTGATTACATACGTTCGATTGAAAAATGTCGTCAGACAAATCACTTCCCGGCTTGTGAGCTTCAATATTTCCTGAAGCTCGACGCATTATCGGGGTTACGACAAAATCACAATCCAACCATCCGATTTCAGTAACAGCAGTCTATATTTTAAACTTATTGCTGCTGTACACAAAAACTCAATATTTCCCGCAAAGCTCAACACTTTGCACATCAGGTTATGAGGTTGCGATTTCTGAAGTAAGAATCGAGAGAGGTAAAATGTTGACTGCGGAGCAGTCTATATAATCTGCGTCATATTATTTATAGGCGTGTTTTGTTTTCTTTTGACAGGCTTCGCAGGTAATCTGTTCGCAGTATTTTTTACAATTACGAGTTCTCACAATGTCTTTTAAACTGTGGCTTTATAGATATTCGCTTACCATGATTTATATCGCAACCTGCATTTTTGAGAGAATCAAATATATTATGCGTAGGACTACCGGTGCAAAGAAAAGTATCAATAAGTTAAGATGAAAAACAACTGGATAATATAATCAAACTGTAGTAAAATTGAAAACGTTGGAGTTGCGACATAAAAAAAGAAGAACACCGTTTTATCGATGTCCTACCTTTTGCAACACAACTCGAAATGCTACAGACAAGCGGCTGCCATGTTATAATAGTAGGTGTCGATGTCGAGCACCCTCTATAACATAGCACTCACGGACGGTGGAGCGCGCTTACTCGACGCATGGACGCGGGGTGTGAGCGAAAGAAGAAAATATATTATATACAAGACGCACTGACGCTATAACCCCATGGTATCATAGCTAAACCTCGTTTGCCAACATCTGTTCCAGAGTTTGGCGTTTGCGGATTTCGGTAAGTGTACCTTTTTTTGTAAGCAAAACCTCAGGAGCCTGCGGGTGTGAATTGTAGTTATAAGGTGACATTGACGAGCAGTATGCACCTACACCGCCGATGACGACAAAGTCGCCTATCTGCGGCTCTACCATTGCGCGGGGCACCGCATGACCGTCCATGTCGAGAGTTTGACAATCGCCGCTTTCGCAGCACTTGCCGGCAACAACTGCTTCAAAATCATGCTTGGCATCGTCAAACTCCGAAGAAATCACACGGGCACCATCGCCGGAAACGATATACACCGGATGCTTTGAACCGTAAAGCAACGGGCGTGAGTTGATTTCCATACCACCGTCAGTAATTATAAAGTTAGAACGGGAGGTTCTTTTTTTATCAATCAGGCTTGTTACAGCATATCCGGAATTAGCAACAATATATGTGCCGGGCTCAATTTCCATTTTGAGCTTACGACCTGTTCTTCTGTAAAAATCCTCTACCTGCATTTTTGCATAACTGCCTAAAAGCGGCACATCTGCCGCATACTCGCCGGGCATACGAGCCTCTTTAAGACCACCGCCGAAACAGACCGTGTCTGCATCGGGAAAATGATCCTCAATAATCTTCAGAAGCAAATCAATATTCTGCCTCCACATTTTTGTATCGGCACCTGAACCTATATGCACGTGGATATGCTTGAAAGTCAGACCCTTATCTGCGGCATATTTATGCGCGGCGGGAAGATCGGAAAGATGAATACCAAAACATGAATAGTCATCTCCTGTATTTCTTGTGGCACTCTCGCCTGAACCGATACCCGGATGAATACGTATGCCGACATCAATACTGTTATCTGCCGCAAAATCACTAATGAGTTGCAATTGATAAAGAGAGCATGCATTATACCGTAGCCCTGACAGTAGCAGTTCCTCAAGCTTTGCTCGCATATCATCTGAATATACCTCTTGAGTCGTTAGCATAATGCGATCATAAGGTACACCTGCAAGATTGGCGCGTATGACCTCATTGAGAGAACTGGCATCAAGATGAAGGCCTGCACCGGTAATAATCTTCAAAAGCCTCCTGTTGGAGTTTGCTTTCATAGCATAACGCACAACCAGCCCATATGCCTGCGGCATCTCGGTACATTCACGGCAACGCTCTAGAATGAGTGATTCATCGTAAACATAAACAGGAGTACCATAAGCTCCGGTAACCTGCGCAACCCCCTCTGAGGTTAAATTACTAAAATTATTTAATCTATGCATGTCCTTGCTCCTAAACCCTCAATAAACGCAATGCCCGTGAGCTGCCGAGTACAATCTGTGCGAAGTCCGTGCGACGAACGGGGAGAGCCTTGCATGACGCAGCACAAACTTTGGTATTACCTATTTCTGCATTGTCCTACTCGCTCGCGTAATTCTTAAAATAGTTCTGCACCAGCACGACCGGTGTGCCGCGGTCGCCGCTGCCTGCAACAAGGTCGCATAAACTGCCGACCAAATCATAAATTCTGCGCGGGGTTGTACCCTCTGATGATATATCACCTACAAGGTCATTGTCTTTATTCCTTATATGCTTACGAACACTGTCCGTAAGCTCTTGACCGGTCAGGTTAGCGTAATCGTTATCTGCAACGTATTTTATCTTTATTTCATTCGGTGTACCGGCGAGACCATCTGTAAAAGCAGGTGACACGACGGGATCGGCAAGCTCCCAAATCCCGCCCACAGGGTCTTTAAAGCAGCCGTCGCCATAAACCATAACTTCCAGCTTTGACCCTGTCAGCTTTAGGAGTTTGCTTTGAAGGTCACTTACAAACTTCTTGGTATCACGCGGAAATAGTTTTACAGACTCTTCGGTTGCCATATTAGAGCCAAGTAAACCGTACTCACTGAAACCGCTACCGCTAACCGAAGCGGTCAGCAAATCGTCAAGACCCAGACACTTCTCGGCACCGGCTTTTGTTATAAGAGATTTTGTCCGGTGTCTTGTGTGAATATCACAACATAGTACGTTTTTTGTAAAGTTTAAAATAAACTTGGGGTCATTTGAAAACACAATTTCGCAATTACCTGCAATTTCCTTATAGTATTCAATATAATCAATCCCGGTAAATCTATGCTTGGTGTTCATGCCAAAAACATCACGGAATTGTTTTTCTGTAAAATTATCGGAAAAAGTATTTACACCCTTTTCATCACAATCGGATAGTTCAATCAGCTTGTTTCCGACTTCATCGCATGGAAATGAGAGCTGAATAATAAGTTTATCACAACTGCGTGCAATACCCTTAAGAACATACGCAAAACGGTTGCGGGATAGTATTGGAAACACAAGACCTAATGTGCCGCCGCCGAATTTCGCCTTGACATCCTCTGCAATTTGATCAAGACTTGCGTAATTTCCCTGGGTGCGACCAATGACAGCTTCAGTAACACCAACAATATCTTTATCGTTCAAAGAAAAACCGTCCCGCTCCGCTGCTTCAGTTAAACTATCACAAATTATTTTTACAATATCATCGCCCTGCCTGAATATAGGCGTAACTATTCCTCTGGCTATAACCCCTGTATTTCCCATAATAAAGTCCTCCCACTAACTACTAACTACTAACAATTTATCATTTATCATTTGTAATTTATCATTAGCCGCCATTCGCCGCTTTATCCAATATAACAGTAACATCCGGGTGTAATAACAATAAACATGCGGGAATATCCGTATGGATCTTCCCATCGAAGAGCTTTTTGGCAATATCAACCTTTGCTTCACCCGTAATCAATAAGATGATTTTCTTTGACTTAAAAATCTGACCGATTCCCATTGTAAGCGCCGTCGTTGGCTGGTGCTCATCGGAGTTGAAAAAGCGTGAGTTTGCAGCTATAGAACTTTCCGTCAAATTGATATGATGAGTCTCCAACGAATAAGAGACAGAAGGTTCGTTAAAGCCGATGTGTCCGTTGACACCGATGCCCAGCAACATAAGATCAATACCTCCTGCGGCATCAAGCTCGGCTTCATACCTTGCGCACTCGGCATTTGCGTCTTCTGCGCTTCCATTTGGGATTTGAAACTTCCCGATGTTGATGTAATCAAATAAATGCTTGCGCATAAAATAATCATAACTTTGAGAATGTGACGGATCAATTGGGTAATATTCATCAAGATTAAATGATTGAGCATTAGAAAAATCGATTTCACCGGACTTATATCTTCGAACTAATTCTTTATAAAGACCAACAGGAGTGCTCCCCGTTGCAAGCCCTAAGACCGTTTCCGGTTTCTCTTTGAGCTGCCGGACATATATATCGGCAGCATGGTTACATACATCCTCATAGGTTTCACAAACGATTTTTTTCATATTTCTTCCAATCTGCACCAAAAGGAGCGTCAAAATATCCTCTTTCATCAAACTCATTTGTTTTAAGTTTGATTCTTATCACTCAACAAACGGTGAGTATAAATCCCTGATTAAACGAGAAAAACCCACAAAATCAAGTATATCATAAATAAAAATCGAATACCAGAAAAAAATAAAGTGTAAAAATTGCGTTAAAAATAGCGTTTTTTTGCGCTATTGATTGCGCTTGCCGATATCATCATGTATAATAATACCAAATTTAATGCGAATATAAAATAACCGGAGGTAAGAAATGAGATTATTAACCAGATCGGATTTTGATGGACTCGCTTGTGCCGCACTCCTAAAGGAACTGGGTGTGATTGACAGTTGGAAATTCGTACACCCGAAAGACATGCAAGACGGCCTTGTCGAAGTAACCGAGAACGACATATTGGCAAATGTACCATATGTCAAGGGCTGCAAAATGTGGTTTGACCATCACTCAAGCGAAAAAGAACGGCTCGGCAAAGATATCGTATTTGAAGGAGAAAGCCGGATTGAAGACAGTGCCGCACGCGTCATTTACGAGTATTATGGCGGTAAAGACAAGCTTCCGCACTTTGAAACAATGGTAATAGCTGTTGATAAAGTCGATGCAGCCAAGCTGACAAAAGAAGAAATTCTCAATCCAAGCGGATGGGTGCTTTTAGGTTTCATAATGGATCCGCGGACGGGGCTTGGGAGATTTAGAGATTTTCGCATACCGAACTACGCATTGATGGAAAACCTTATTGATGCATGCGCAACACAAACAATCGAAGAAATCCTGGCAAACCCGGACGTAAAAGAACGGGTAGACCTCTACTTTGAGCAGGACGCGCTCTTTAAGAAAATGGTCGAAGCCCAAACAACAATACACAAAAACGTTATACTCACCGATTTACGGGGAGTCGACCCCATCTACACAGGCAACCGCTTCCTTGTATACAGCCTCTACCCCGAACAGAATATCTCCATCTGGGCTGTTGACGGAAGAGGAAAACTCAATTGCCCGATTGCTGTAGGTCACAGCGTTATCAACCGTACAAGCACCACAGATGTAGGCTCACTCATGTTAAAATACGGTGGCGGCGGCCACTTCCAGGTAGGCACATGCCAAGTACCCTACGACGAAGCCGATACTGTATTAAAAGAGATGGTAGAAAAAATGAATGCCGACGACGCATAAGAAATAAAGTTAAACTTCGTCATTGCGGGCTCGACCCGCAATGACGATTTTTATACAATACTCCTATAAAGCTTAGGAACACAAGGGGAATATACTTTGATATAATGTATATATTAAACAGGGAGCGGAGAAGCTTTGGAGAGTATATTTTCTGTCATTATTATTCTATATGCGTTATTGTTCTACCTCAGTAACCGCAGCAGTCTCATCAACAGATGGTGCGCAGTTTATGTTGGCATTGCTTCGATAGGTGTCCTGAAAGAAGCGTTCCTGTATCAAGCAGTGCCCTTGATGAAATCCTTATGGGGAAACGCAATTCAGGAGGAAGTCTATCTTGGCATATACTCAATACTGACGTGGATAGCATATTCCTTCCCTGCTTCCGGAGCTATATTAATGGGCTTGTATTTTTACGGCTTAAACAACAAAAACCCAAAACTGATGTCCATTTTAACGAAAGTTATATGGATTCCGCCGGTCATATTGTCATTTATTTATACTCCCTTGCAATTTACAACACATCAGGCGGGAGATCAAACATTTTGGCTCATCTACAGCATATATAATATAGGTCTATCCATCGTTCTAATGGCACTAATGTTCATAGGGATTAGAATCGAAAGCTCGGAAACAGTCAGACGGCAAAAAATAATACTGTGTGCAGGCATTCTGCCACCTATGCTTTATGTTCTAATTACAGTTTATGTTGTTCACTTATTTGGAATGACAGACTTGTTTAAGGCATGGCAATGGAATGTTGTCATTGTTGCGGTATGCCTGTTCTTTTTCATTGTCACGGCTTTCAGAAGCGGATTTTTGGGATTAAAGCTGTCCGCTGAAGTATATAAATGGGACTCGGACATGAGCATAGCCGGAAAAAGTGCCGACTATACGAGCCATATGCTGAAAAATCAGACTTCTAAAATGGAATTGTGTTTAGAGAATTTGGCGACAGGGCTGGCTTCGGGAGACGGTGAGGAGCTTCTGGAGGAGGTTGCTATCCTTTCCCGTTCAATAGCAACGCTGAAAAACTACGTCGAGAGGATGAAACGCCACTCACAGGAAGTCCGAATACAGCAGGAATCGTGCAGAGTGAGCGATTTGCTGCTTGACGCAATACCTACGGCTTTGCTTGAAAGTAAAGCAATAGTATTAAACAATGTCATCGGCGAGAATGTATTCATACTTTGTGATAAAAGCCACATGACCGAGGTTTTCTCAAACATCATCACCAATGCTATTGAATCAATACGCGAAAACGGTGTAATTGAAATATCCGATGATTATAACAAATCAACTTACTCACTGATGTTCAAAGACGACGGAGAGGGTATGAGTGAAGAGACGCGGAAAAAGTTGTTCTCGCCGTATTTTACGACAAAAAACACTGAACGTAACTTCGGTCTTGGGCTTTCCTACTGTAAAAATGTTATAGGGAAACATGGCGGGACAATTTCCGGAAAAGGCGACAGTGAGGGAGGGGCGACAATCATTATTTCATTCCCGTCAAAACGGGTAGCAGTAAGCGAGGGGTAGGGTTATTTTATGGAAGAAAAAATCCGGGTTCTGCTGGTCGAGGATGACATTGACTTTGTATTTCTCATAAAAAAACTGATTAAGAAAGACAAAAGATTGGAATTTGCGGGACATGCCCAAAGCAAAGCACTTGGGATAGAACTGGCGAAGGAATTGAAACCCGAAATCGTCCTCATGGACTTAAATCTATCCGGCAACGAGCTTGACGGCATTGGTGCCGCCAAAGAAATCAAATTGGCAACCGGCGCAAAGATATTGCTGCTAACTTCCTTTGAACAGCCGGAAATAATAATAGATGCCAGTAAAAAAGCGTTCGCATCCGGCTATATTTATAAAAGCCAATGCCAAACACTGACTGACACCGTCTATAAAACAGCAACCTCAATAACGCCGCAAGAGCTATTCATAAAAGAATTAATAATAAACGAGCTAACCTCAGCCGAACAGGGAGTCATAAAAAACATGGCAGCGGGGGCTGTGAGTGTATCTTCTTTTTCAACCATTGCAAACCAAAAAACAAGCATATTCAGGAAATTAGGCATAAGAAACACAGACGAACTGGTCAGGCTGATTAAATATTGGTAGATTTGCATGGAATAACACTGCGATTATTATCATCGGTTAATAAAAAGTAATCTCACAATTGGGAAGAGCATCTCTTAACTCGCTCTGTTGCTGAGATGTAAAAAACCTTCCTGATAACCAGAGAGCTTTTAAATTAGTGAGACCATGTAGCACAGTAATATCACTGACCGAGGTGTTAATCATCGAAAGGGATTCCAGTTTGGTAAGGTTTCTTAATGCGCTGATGTCATTGATTGCGTTGGTGCCCAACCGAAGGTTTTCCAATTGAGTAAGGTTGCCAAGTGCACTGATGTCGCTGATTGAGTTGTTAGAAAGATCCAGGTCTTCCAGTTGCGTAAGATTGCTTAATACGCTGATGTCACTGATGGAGTTGTTGCCCAAATGTAGGCTTTTCAGGCGGGTGAGGTTTCTTAATGTACTGATGTCATTGATTGAGTTGCCTCCCAACCGAAGGGTTTCCAATTGAGTAAGGTTGCTAATTGCGCTGATGTCACTGATTAAATTGTGGCTCAGACGCAGGTCTTCCAGATGGGTAAGGTTGCCAATTGCGCTGATATCATTGACGGAGTTGGAGCCTAAGAAAAGGGTTTCCAGACGGGTAAGGTTGCTTAATACGCTAATATCACTGATTGAGTTGGCGAATACGGAAAGACTGGTCAAGTTTGTGAGTTCTTCTAATGCGCTGATATCACTGATTAAGTTGGAGTGTAAGCTAAGGTATTCCAATTGAGTAAGGTTACTTAATGCGCTGATGTCTTCGATCGTATTATCACTTAAGTAAAGCCTTGTCACATGAGTAAGTTGACTTAACTCGCTGATGTCACTGATACCCTTATCCCTCAGTGAGACAGAGGTACTATCTGTCATAATCGTTTCTCCGCCTATTGTAATCGGAGTCGGCGTAGGTGTTGCCGGCGGAGGTGTTGTCGGCGGAGGTGTTGCCGGTGGAGGTGTTGCCGGCGACTCTATTGCCGGCGGTGAATATGTAGGTGTTGCCGGGTCATCTGCCATATCAGCATTTAGCCGCGGCACATACCAAAAATACTGCCATAGTAATAATCCTGTAACAATGACACAAATGACCGCTATTATCTGCTTCTTCCCTTTCGTCATCTTAGGCTTTGCAGTTGCGGGCGTGGATAACGCAGGGAACACAGGGGGACGGTTCTCTTGTGTTCCATCTGTGTTTTGTGCATAAGCATCCGGTGTGACTTGGGCTTGCGGAACGTATGGCGTTGATGGGGCTACAGGCGAGGCGGTTGCAACCGGTGCGGTTGCAGATGCAAAATCGGAGACGGGTGTGCCGGACTGCTGCCCGTAAAGTGACGCATACAGCTCCGACACGTTTTGATAACGATGTTCCTGCTGAACAGCCATTCCCTTCATAAGTGCTGCTTCCTGTGCCGCATCTACAGGGATACCCCGCATTGCCGGGGGCTTTACCCCGTCCAAACGTACACGCTCAACCGATTCATCGGGTGTTACGCCGGTGATGCACTTATATATCGTTGCCGACAACGCATATACATCAGTCCAAGGACCTTGGACTCCACGCGAGCGGTACTGCTCTTCCGGCGCGAAGCCGGGCTTGAGCAAAATAGACATACTCTTATTGCCGCTATCGGTAAAGTCGCGCGCCGCGCCAAAGTCGAGCAGCTTCATTTGCCCTTCATTGCTAATCATGATGTTATCCGGGCTTATGTCACGGTGGATAAGACCGGTTTTATGAACTTCCGCCAGGGAATACATTACGGGCTTCATCAAGTCGAATACCTGATTGGCAGGAAGTCTCCCGCCCATTTGTGCAAGGTAGTCCTTTAAAGTTTGCCCGTCTATGTACTCCATACTGATGTATGCTGTGCCATTCTCTTGGAAGTAATCCTTGATTGAAACGATACCCGGCAGAGCGAAGAACTTGGCGAGTATCTTGGCTTCGCTTACGAACTTCTCCCTCCCCCGGAGGAAGAAATCTCCTTGCGAGCCGGTAAAAGGCTGGACTGTGGCAGACCCGGCGGAGGTCGCTTCACGGGTCACAAATCCGGAGGGGTAGTACTCTTTTATGGCGACCCTGATGTCAAGGTTTAAGTCCCAGCCAATGTAGGTAATGCCGAAGCCACCTTGCCCCAGCATTTTACCAAGCAGGTATTTCCCGTTAAGAATCGTACGTGGGCGCATTATATGCGGCGGAACTTCCTGCGCAGCTTCGTTGTAGCCGCACACCGGACATGGATTAGTTGGTGTCGCATGCTGCGTAAAGCAACTCATACAGGCGTTTTGTGGATTATTTATCATAGTAAAAGCGCCTCCTGTTGAACTATTATTATACCATTGAAAAGAGCGTCTGTGTTCCTATGTTTTATAGGAATTTACACAAACGCTCTATGTAATATGACTGCTAAAAACTTACCTGAACATTTTCCCGTTCCGGAGCTGCGGCTTCAAAGAAAGGCTCTGTTTCAAATCTGAACATTCCCGCTACTATATTTGAAGGGAACATTTCGACTTTATTATTAATCTTCATGACCGAATCGTTGTAAAACTGTCGTGCAAATACAATCCGTTTTTCGATATCGGATAACTCGCTTTGCAATTTAGAGAAATTAGCATTTGCTTTCAAATCCGGATAACTCTCCGACAGAGCAAACAGCTTTGAAAGCGCGCCTTCAAGCGCACTATCCGCAGCCAGAGCTTTTGCGGTGTCAGTACCTGCGGAAACATAGCTGTTCCTTGCCTTGATAACGTCTTCTAAGGCTGCCTTTTCATGATTGGCATACCCTTTAACGGTTTCTACCAGATTAGGTACCAAATCAAACCTTCTCTTAAGCTCAACATCGATTTGACTCCTTTGATTTCTAACGCCATTCCTTAAAGAAATCAACCCATTATATGAGGAAATAAAGAAAATAACGATGAGAACAACAATAAGAACAATAACACCAATTACAACGTAAACCATAAAACCCCACCTCTTTCCAAAGTTACAAGTCATTTATACCACGACTTCCACCTCTTAGTACACTATCATAAAACTCCAATAAACTCAAGTATAAGCCTATTTGATTTCGATATAATTCTATCTGATAGTATGGTATCATTTCATCCTAAACTCTGCTATAATTTAAGCATGAAATTGATATCAATACCAAAAGATAAATATGACGATTACAGACTAGACGTGATTTTCAACGGGTATAAATGGGATCCGCAATTTATGGACAGCAGCACCATTGCGGAGCATGTTCTTGTTATTACTGAAGAAGAGCATGAAGAACTGGAAAAACTCACGGAAAAGCTTGCCGGAGAAACCATGCAAGCAGAAGAAATTATAAATAAAAATCAAAAGCTTGCCAAACCCTTGTCGCTTCCCCGGAAAATACAAAAAGAACTGAAGCGAATGGGTAATTATCAGGCAAACAGGCATATCCGCCTTATGCGTTTTGACTTTCATCCGACCCGGGAAGGGCAATGGGTACTAAGCGAAGTAAACAGCGACGTACCCGGCGGTTTTGCGGAAGCCTCGATTATGCCGAAAATAGCAGCTAATTTATTTGAACGCGAAAGGTACAGGTTTAAGAATTTTGGAGAAATATTGGCAAGCGCTATTGTCGGAAAAGTAAAATCAGGCAGGAAGATTATGCTTGTACACTGCACCTCCTACAGCGATGACAGACAGGTGATGCAGTTTCTGGGAGACAAGCTGCAAGACATTGGATACACTGCAATTTACGCAGCAGCAGACCATTTGCGATTTGAGAATAATAAAGCGATTAGCCTGCTTGACGGAAATACCGGAAAAATCGATGCAATTATTAGATTCACCCCACTTGAATGGCTTGTAAAAATGAAGGGTGAGGCTATATGGAGCGGTTATTTTGACACAACAACAGTCTCTTGTAATCACCCGATAGCAGTATATACGCAAACAAAACGATTCCCGCTGGTTTGGGATTTACTGGAAAAGCACGGAGCCGATTTGTCAGCATGGCGGGAGCATCTTCCTGAAACCCTTGAAGTCAGAGCCGCAAGAAACAAAGAAGGATTTATATACAAACCCGTATATGGAAGAACCGGCGAAAATATCTCGATAAAAGAGGCGTGTATTGATGATGAGTACGAAAAAATTATTAAAGATGTAAAAAGAAACCCTAAGAGCTATATTGCACAAAAGAGGTTTAATAGTAAACCCGTTCAAAGCGAAAACGGAGAAGAGTATCATGTCTGCTTAGGGTCGTTCGTGGTCGATGGAAAAGCAGCCGGATATTATGCAAGAGCAAGTAAAACGCCGCGCATAGATTCATCTGCGGCAGACATACCGGTTTTAATAGAAAAGAATATGAAGAGTTCAAATCACATAGAAACAACACGTGCAGCTACGGGCTCCGTGAAGCAACCCGTAAAAAACCTATACAGAGAAGCATATATGACATGGGCATCCGGTAACAGTATATGGTCAAAATGGGTTCGCCCTGTTCCTTTTATTGTGAGAAGTTATACAAATCAGACACAAAACATGCCTTATGCGACACAAGGAATTCCTTACCTGGAAAGCCTTATGCCGGACACAGCTATTATTCTGGACTTGCCAAGCTGCATCGGGATTATCGAAGGTGCGGATCTAGCTCGTATAGGCTGGCGTCCGATACCGCTATATAACGGCACAACAGAACAACCGGGAGCAATAGCACTCGTGGATAACACCGGGATTAATACCGCCCTGCTTCATTTTGCTGACTTATTGGAAGAAAATGAAATCATAGAAGACGCTCCGCCGGTATTCTTACTTGACAGCAACCGGATGTTTTGCAATAAAGCAAACATATCGGTTTTTGATAACAGTTGGGATGTGTACGAACAAGATATGCCATCCCCGAAGTTCTTCCTCAATAACGGGATTAACAAAATTATTTTATGCGGACATAAAATACATAGAGATATACATAAAATCCTTTACAAGTATCAGACAAAAGGAATGACAATTCTTTATACAAACGGAGTTGACCCCCCAACAAAAGTTGTTATAAAGAAACCTCTTGAGTTGCGTAGATTAGCTTTTTTAATTGATGCAATATCTATGGTGCACTAATGCCCGCCGCCGCCACCGCCGCCGCCGCGTCCTCCGCCTGAACTGCCTCCGCTTCTGAAAGAACCGGATGCGCTTCTTGTTGCGGAGCTGAATGTGCGGCTGCTGCGGTAAAAACCGCGTGACCGGTAGAAATTGCTGCGAAGCACCGGGCTTGTATTCATACTCGATTGTGAACAACGCAGTTCAATCGCTTTAATAACTTTAGAAGAAAGACCGAATGCTGTTGCATACACCAAATACTTCTCCCATATGGTCAAATCCAGAATAGAACGTTCGCTCATAAGTGTTTTACTGTTTAGGAAATTATATAATCCTCGCCATTTAGCATATTCATCTTCACCGAATTGTGTCAGCAGGACATAGCTTGGTGATTTCCAAATCCTATATACAGCAGCGGCAATAAACGCAAGACCAAGAATGAAGAAAGCACCGTATGCAAACCCCAGACGGGTTTGATACGAAATCAGATTTGCAAATATAGAGATAAGAACACCAAAAACACAAAGTGTTACAGCATTACTTCGCACCTTAAGCCTCGGCTCCTTATAATTGGATTTCCGGAAATATCCTCCCTTGATACCGGCATTTTGCACTATTTGACTTTTTACACTGATAAAATAATCCGAATACGCAGTATCTTTGCTCATCATCTGCTGAAGTCCCGATAGCGTTAATCCCTGTGCCTGGAAGTACGGCAAGTATCTGTTGATTGTTGCAAAATACAATTCCTCAGACTGAGTTAGCGGCTCAAGCTGCGGTGTGATTACATTGACATTTACTTGAGTGCCACACGCTGCACAGTGCGTTTCTGCTGCGATAGCCGGCTTTCCACAGCTCTCGCAATATGATGTTGGGACCGATGGATTATTTTTTAAGATAATCCGCGTATTTCCGGGATTCCAATCCTGTGTATCTCTGACCTTTACCAGCTCAATATAACCCTTACGCACAAGACTTAATAACACAGCCGCATATCCATCCGGTACCTCATCGGTTTTTTTATGCTTACAAAAAACCAAAACAGACGCAAAGCCCGGATCAAGGTCACTTGGGATATCTCTGAAAAACTCCGGTTCATTTTTTGCTTTAAAGAAGTTGTGTTTTTTATTCATCTTCTTATCCAGACCAAGAGCAAGCATCACTGTAAGCACCGCGAGAGAAGAGAAGATGAGAAATACTACGATTCTTGCTATAAGGAATCTCCCCGAAAGCGCAAGATAGCTATCGAGTTCGTCTCTCAACTCTTGCAAGGCATTATCATTGAAATATCTGTTTTCAGAAGCATATTGCGTAAAGATATGGCGGTCTTCTCCAAACGCGAGGAGCATAAATTCTATATATCGATTGTATGGTCTAAATCTAAGCTGCGAGCTATCAAGCTCAAAGTAAAAAGTATGATGCCCGGGGTTTACGGTTGTTGATTCGTAAAAAGGAAAACCATTAGAGTTTGTGCCGAAAGTATACGCTTCAAAGAATTCCGATCTCGGCATGATTTCAAGAGGAAATAGCACCTGTCCCTTGAATGACCTCAAAAACACAGTCGTATCATCAGAGTACATTGTCAAATATATATTGGAACTGTCAGCCCAACGCATTGCTGCATTGAACATTTCGTACTCTATTTCGAAAACCACTGTCTCGCGGTAAAGTCCGTCTACATAGAACAAAACACACTCATACTGCCTGCGGTCTACGTTATACGGACCCGGACTATGGAACCACTTGCCCGGTCCCAGACCTCCTTGTGTATTAATGAAATCCGCATCATCCCAGTACAGCTTCGGAGCCTCGTCAAAAACAACAGGTGCACGACCATCATCAAAAACCTGTTTGACAGAAAGCACGTTGTAGGTAACTCTTACACCGTCAACGTTCTTTTCGGGAAGCTCTCTCCACAGCTCCCAAAAAAGATTATTCCGGGATGCTGCATGGATATCGAAGGTCAAACGCTCTGTTATTATTACCTTTCCATAGCTTTCAGGCTCGTCCACCACAACAGCCCGGTAATCCACTTCAACTATTCTGGCATAGTCAAAAGGATTATGATTTGATTCCTCAAACCAGGTAGTAATGCTGATAATCAGCATAATAATAATCGGCAAAAATATAAAAGCTAAAATACTTATCAAGCAACCATAGTTTTTACCCCTGTTCATAAACCCACTCCCTAACTATGTTTTCCTTCACTATACCCTCTTTTAGGAAAATAGACAACCCGGTGTTTAGCGCTCCGTAAGCGGTCCCAGCACACCATCTTCGACAACACCATCAAAAACCCTGCCGTCATCAAATGTTATGACAACATTGCCAACAGGCTCGTTATCAATCCAAAAGGCCTTAAATGAGTAACCATCTTCATAATAAGTTATCGTTCCTTCGCCATTGAATAAACCGATACCGAAGTAGCCCTCGTACACGTCACCGTTGCCCCATGTATATATGCCAAACCCGGATCGTTGACTGTTGACGTAGTGACCTTCAAAAGTGTCGCCGGATGTCGGACATGTGTACTCAGCAAAACCTTCAATCAAGCCGTTTACAAATGTTCCAATAGCGAAAGCTCCTTCATTAAAATGATACTCGCCGGTGTCACTCGATTCGCCATTGGTGAACATACCGAACCCGTTAGGCATACCATTTGACCAAAATCCGGTATAATAGCCGGGAATTGACCAATAAAAAGTGACCATCGTGAATGGCATATCTTCCACAAGCTCGGTAAATGCAACGGTGTTCCGATGGTTAAAACTCCATAAACCTAATGTCTGCCCCCCTGTAAAGACTTCAGGAAGACCATCCTCATCAAATAAAGTGAGCGTTTGTTCACTTAAGCTAAATGTGATGTTTAGATGCTCGTTATCAGCTTCAACGGCAAAAAAGTAACCGGAATAAGCCTCCGCACCCCATTCAGACGTAAGAGAGATGTTATCGCCGCTGATATAAAATGTTCCTTCCACTATGCTGAAGCTGTCAGGATCGTCTTCTTGCGAGTCCATGTGTACAAGATAAAATCTATTGCTTGCGTCATTGAACGCAAACTCCGTTGTATAGCCGTCCTGCACTCGCGATATCCACGTTCCGTCAAGACTTACTTGGGCGGGTGACGGCTCGGGATCAACAGGGCGAGGCGGAGAGGTGACACCCGGCGGATGCACGTTAGTGTTTGCCGGATCTTCGGAAGGTAAGGCCAGAAGTATAATGAGTAAAAGGATTGCTGTGCCGCCTATGATAGACGCTACTTTACGCTTCGTCGACCAACCTGCAAACCCGGTTTTTTTCGGTGGTGTCTGAGCAGAGTGCTGCGGTTGTTGGTATTGCGGCTGCTGGTATTGCGTCTGCGACGGCTGTTGGTACATGTGCTGCGATGGTTGTTGTTGTGTATACTGTGAAGATGTAGTTGTCGGCGTTGCTGCTGCAGGTTGCGCGGTCGCATATGCACCTGTGGTTGTGCCGGTCTGCGCTCCGTACAATGACGCATAAAGCTCCGACACGTTTTGAAAGCGGTGTTCTTGCAGAACAGCCATCCCTCTCATAAGTGCAGCTTCCTGTGCCGGGTCAATAGGGATGCCCAACATTGATGGTGGTCTTACATCGTCTCTTCGAGTGCGCTCAACCGATTCCTCGGGCGTAATGCCGGTGATACACTTATATATAGTCGCCGATAGTGCATAAACATCTGTCCACGGTCCCTGCACCCCGCGTGAGCGGTACTGCTCCTCCGGTGCAAAGCCGGGCTTTAGCATGATGGACATGCTCTTGTTGCCGCTGTCGGAAAAGTCGCGTGCTGCACCGAAGTCCAGAAGCTTCATTTGCCCTTCTTTACTTATCATAATGTTGTCAGGACTTATGTCGCGATGGATTAGTCCGGCATTGTGAACCTCTGCCAATGAATACATTACAGGCTTCATCATATCGAATATCTGACCGGCAGGAAGCCTTCCTCCCATTTGTGAGAGATAGTCCTTTAATGTCTGACCTTCAATATACTCCATGCTGATATATGCTGTGCCGTTCTCTTGGAAAAAATCTTTGATAGAAACAATACCGGGCAAAGTGAAGAACTTGGCAAGTGTCCTTGCTTCATTGATGAACTTCTCCCTACCCTTGACGAAATAATCCCCTTGCGAGCCGGTAAATGGTTGTACTGTAGCATTTCCCGCGGAGGTCGTTTCACGGGACACAAACCCGGAGGGATAGTACTCCTTGACAGCGACCTTGATGCCAAGGTTGAGATCCCAGCCTATGTAAGTGATGCCGAAACCACCTTGCCCCAGCACCTTGCCGAGCAGATATTTTCCGTGCAGTATTGTACGCGGGCGTAAAATATGCGGCGGGAACTCCTGTGCCTGCTCGTTGTAGCCGCATACCGGGCATGGATTAGTTGGTGCTGCATGCTCTGTGAAGCAGCTCATACAAGTGTTTTGTGGATTGTTTATCATTTTCTTTTCCTCCTGTGTTCCACGGGCGACCGAGGGCGGTCGCCCCTACATAGCATTCAACGGACATTTGCAAAGTAAGCGTCTACCAGTGTCAGATTATCCCAGGAATCATCGTAACAGCAAATAAATATTTTAAGGGATGATGCCTGTATGTATTGGTTATACCCGTTAATCAGTGCCAGGTCGATGATTAGAATGCGACTTTGCGGCGTAAAAGAAGTCGTTGTCCATACCCAATCATTCGTATCTCCAATCCATGCGAATTCGATATCGCCATATGGCTTTCTATCAAACTCAAGTATCATGTATCGTGAATCCGTAAAATCCCGGGCGGTATATGGTGACCGTGAATCACCCACATTATCGGACCACCAGCCTCTCTCGTTGTCGGGAAAACCTCCGAATTCGTGAAAATCTCCCAACGTAACAGTCGCAACATGAGTAGTGTCTCTGGGCGATTGGACTTCGGGTGTCGACATATTAGTAAGCCTCTCCCTGTGCTCAAAGCTCCACAACCCTGAAGGAGTTCCTTTTGTTAAAACAATCCCATATGCCATTCCAAATCCCAAGTTGTCTATTTGTAAAGTATTGGCATCAATACTTATGTTAGATTCTGTGGATATGCTGTCCCAGTCAAAAATGTGGTAACCATTGGGCAGAGAATCAAAAATAGAAGCAGCCCATAAAAGTGTCATTTGCAAGCGAGAGTCGGATATCGTGTATGTACCCTCATAGACATAGAAACCTTCAAAGCCGTCAAGGCTTTCTACCAAATAGAAGTTACTGCTATCATCAAACATAAGCTCAGTGATATATATGTCATCACCCATTTCCAAAGCACCGACCCATGTGCCTGTCAGGATATCAGGTCTGTCCACACTGTTGCTGCTTGACTGCCACATGCCGAATGCAAAAGTTAATAATCCTGCGACAAGACCGCAAGCAATCGTAATAATCCATTTTTCTTTAGTCATTCTCTTTGGCTTCACTGCTGAAGGTGAAGGTATGGAGTTTGGTGAAGACTCAAAAACAGGCGTTGCAGCTTGGGCTTGCTGCGCGTCAGCTAACACAGGGGGACGGTTCTCTTGTGCTTTTTCCTGAACATAAGGGGGTGATCCCTCTGTGGCGGGGGTCGCACTTGACGTTGCAGACATCTGTGCAGTACCGGGTACGCCGGCTTGCTGTCCGTGTAGAGATGCATACAGTTCAGGCACATTTTGGAAACGGTTCTTTTGCAGCACAGCCATACCTTTCATCAATGCCGCTTCTTGTGTTGGGTCAACAGAGAAACCCAGACTTGACGGGGGTTTGACCTGATCTTCGTGCACACGCTCAACAGACTCCTCGGGAGTTACACCGGTGATGCACTTATATATTGTCGCAGATAACGCATATACATCTGTCCATGGTCCTTGTACTCCGCGTGAGCGGTACTGCTCCTCCGGTGCAAAGCCGGGCTTGAGCATGATGGACATGCTTTTGTTGCCGCTGTCGGTAAAGTCGCGTGCAGCTCCGAAATCCAGCAGCTTCATATAGCCTTCTTTGCTTATCATTATGTTATCCGGGCTTATGTCACGGTGGATAAGACCGGCGTTGTGAATTTCCGCAAGGGAAGTCATTACCGGCTTCATCATATCAAATATCTGACCGGCGGGAAGTTTACCGCCCATTTGGGAAAGATAATCCTTCAATGTCCTGCCATCAATGTATTCCATGCTGATATATGCTGTTCCATTCTCTTGGAAATAGTCCTTGATTGAAACAATACCGGGCAGGGCAAAGAACCTTGCGAGCGTCTGAGCTTCATTGATGAACTTCTCCCTGCCTCGAAGGAAGAAGTCCCCCTGCGAACCGGTAAAAGGCTGGACAGTAGCATTTCCCATGGACGTCGCTTCGCGGGTCACAAACCCGGACGGGTAGTACTCCTTGATTGCAACCTTGATATTAAGGTTTAGATCCCAACCTATGTATGTGATTCCAAAACCACCCTGCCCCAGCACCTTGCCCAGCAGATACTTCCCGTTAAGAATGGTACGCGGACGCAATAAATGCGGAGGAAACTCCTGTGCGGTCTCATCGTAGCCGCACACCGGGCATAGATTAACCGGTGCTGCATGTTGCGTAAAGCAACTCATACACGTGTTTTGCGGATTATTTATCATTTTGTGTTCCTCCGACTGTGTTGCGCTGTTCATTACAAAAAACTAACTATGAGAGAACCGTCCCCCTGTGTTCCACGGGCGACCGAGGGCGGTCGCCCCTACATAGCATTCAACGGGTATGTGCAATATATGCTTAAAGAATTTTGAACGTGTTTTTACTTTCCGCAAGGTAGAAGCCGTCACCCGGATTCAGCATAACACTCTCGTTCGCGTTCAGCTTCCGACCATTTAGCAAAAATGTTCCGTATGTTGAACCTTGGTCGATAAGCAAAGCACCGGACGGTTGCGGCTGGACTTCACAATGCAAAGAGCTTATACCAGCGGTCTCTTTAGAAAAGATTATTTGACATCGAGCCGGGTCGCGCCCGATTCGCAGAGATCCGCTTAACGGATAGGTTGCCCCTGCCATCGGGCCGCTTGTGCATAAGAGCTGCCTTTGAGCGCCGCCGGGGGAGTACGCCGCAGGTGCAGAAGCCATCGGTGTTGGCGGGGGATAATATCCGGGAGCTGCTCCGTCGACGCCGGGCGGCGTTGCTTCGTCAGACTTCTTTTTGTTCCGTTTCATCAACCAAACAGCAATACCCACGGCAGCACCAATCCCGCCGCCAATCAAAGCATCGCGTGCCCATCTAGGCAATCCGGAGCCTCCTGATATCAATGATGACGATGAAGTATAACGGAAAGAGTAATCTTCGCCGATGTCGTTAAAATTCCTTACAGTAAATGAGCCGTCTTGAATTACTGTGTGAATAGGAGTAAGGCTGGGGATATTTATGGAAAGCTCATTGCCGGTCAATTGATACGTTCCCCGTTCCTCTATCCGTTCGTTTTTATTTCTAAGTCTACAGACAACCACTCCGTTTCTCATGAATTGAAATTCTATAAAATATTCATTCCGAACGAGATCATCATGGCCAAACGTTTCACTTGGGGTATCAATTCTGTAAAGCTCCCAGGTGGTATCCTCGAGCTCAGAAACGTCTCCGGCGCCGGCAGGAGGATCAGACCCCGGAGCGGCAGGTGTGGGATCAACATGCCCGGGGGGTGGAGTGGCGGGTGCGGGATCAGGATCCGGAGCGGCGGGTGCAGGATCGGGATCGGGAGGCGGAGCGGCGGGTGAAGAACCGCCAAAGGTTCCTTCAGTAAGCATGAAAAGATGAACATACCCTTCAGCAAACACATGAGCAAACACAAACACGAGCCGTCCAGTGTCGGTTTCCTCTATATCTGTATAAATCTTTCCGTCATCTTGAAGATCTATCTCCAGAGAATCTCCGCTTAACAAATAGGTGCCCTGTAAGGAACCGCTGGAACCCGTAATTATAACTTCTCCGTTATTTTCAAACCGGAATGTGATTAACATATTATTTGCGTCAATATAGTCTTCATAATAAATCTCTTGGGTTTCAATATTCAATATCCTCATAAGCTCCCAGGTCGTATCTCCGAGGTGTGAATTATCGGCCAGTGCAGCAGCGGCGGGTAAAAGCATGAGGCATAAAAGTAAGGCAACAATCTTTTTCATATTCTTAATCTCCATCCTTATAAATTACAAATTACAAATGATAAATGACAAATGGCAAAGATTTTTCATAGGTTATTTGACACTTCCATGTTGTTACTACAGTGTTTCCCAATTTACTCGCAGCTCCATTGAGCCTATAAGTAAAACATCATCGTTTTCAAGAATGTATTTATCCGTAATCGGTACGCCGTTGACATATGTTTTGTTGGTGGAACCTAAATCACGCAGTACAATGCCGTCCGGCTCATAGCTGATTGAGCAATGCCGTCCCGATAGCATTTCGTCATCTACAAACGGTAGTGAGGATTTACCCGGGTCTCTGCCGATGGTAAGCTCTCCGGCAAATTCTGTCCGGAAAACCTGCTCTTCCACCAGGCCGATTTTGGTCAGGCGAAGGGATATCCTCGGTTTGCCCGGAGGTGGTGCAGGGGGTGTCGGGAGTACCGCAGGACCTGTTGTGACAGGCATCGGAGCAACCGGCTCAGGATCGGGCTGTGCTGCCGGAGCTTCATCCGGCTTCTTTCGCAAAACCTTAAATAAAATGAAGCCTATCGCAAGCAAAAGAACTGAGCCGCCAATTATTATCCATAGCATGTGTTCCTGAAAGAAAGATTTTTCTTCAGGCTCCGAATCCGGCTCCGAAACAGGGGGATCTGCGGGCGCGGGTGTCGGTTCAGGCTCCGGTGTCGGCTCAGGCTCAGGGGATGGCTCCGGCTCAGGCTCAGGTATCGTCAATCCCGCCGTGGAAATGAGATACCCATCGCTTGCTCTTCCTACACCGGGCAAATCGAGATCGAGCCGCAGCATCAAGTCTTCGCCATCTGAACTAAATCCCTCCAACCCCACTGAAACAATAAGGCTGTTTTGAATAGACTCCATAATATCATCAACTATTTCCTCAGATACAGCCCGGTCAAGATTGTGTACATAATGACGCCCGCCTGCGGATAATCGAGCAAAGCTGCCGAGAATTTTCGCCGATTCCACATATCTGCTTGGCGGATTCATGCCAAGGGTGGCGACTGTATAGATTGGAACACGGCTGTCTCTAATCCTAATTTCTGCTTCGTCTACAGTTATTCCGTGAAATACATATTCATGACCGTCCGAGAAGATGATCAAGACCTTTTTATCGTGTACATCCGCATGAGTGTTCAAGACGGAAAGTGCCGTAAATACACCTTCATAAAGGCTTGTATACTCGACGCTCCTGTCGATTGAATCGAGAAAATCAAACTGATCTTGGATATCGTCCGGACTTGAAACAAAGGGTTGGGAATATGTCTCCGTGCCAAATGCAAATATGCTTACGTTATCTTTATCGGAAAGATCGTCGCATATAAGATTAATAATGTCCTTAATAGCTTGATAGTGCGCTGACCGTATCGAACCCGAAACATCGACAAGGAACAAAAAAGTAGTACCTTCATCTGCCTGCGAAAAGACGGTCACGTCCTGCAAAGACAACGGTGTATTTCCCAGGGTTGCGGAAAATTGCTCCGCTCCCGGCACAGTTTCGGCATTGGTGTTACAATAAACGCGCAAACTGCCGGTTTCAGCAACCACTCCTTCCATATGAAATTCCAGTGCTTCAACTGCGTTAACCACAGGAACGTAGCAAAAACAAAAAAGCACAAAACACAACAGCCATGATATTGCTTTATTCATTCTCATCGATTCTACTCTCGCCTTTCTAACTTTTTTCCGACTACTGATTACTAATCGCTGACCCGTACCACCGTATAAACCTATTCCTCCGGTTTGACAAACAATGCAGCCGCCGAATAGTTGTCGCTGTCTTCCGGTGCACGTTGGACAATCCTTTGCATCATCGCCTGCAGCCAGTCATACGGTGTATCGTTATCAGCCAGATCAAGCTCCATTTCCGGCTCCAATACATACTCCCAAAAACCATCCGTGCATAGCAAAAATGCATGAAATCCGGATTTTAGCTCTTGCGGTGATGAAATCTCAGGCTTTATATAATCCTCTCCCCCAAAAGCTCGCAGTACCCTGTTGCGATCATCATGATGCCGTATTTCATCTATCGTAATCTCTCCCGAAAATACAGCCACTTGCGATACACTGTGGTCTAAAGTTTGTTCTGTCAAATGTCCGTCTACGAAATGATATAATCTTGAATCGCCTACATGCGCCCATATGGCTGTATCGACATCAATGAAAAGTG
Organism: Oscillospiraceae bacterium; assembly: GCA_009783555.1. Classification (GTDB taxonomy): domain Bacteria; phylum Bacillota; class Clostridia; order Oscillospirales; family Oscillospiraceae; genus WRMH01. Next base: position 18,102 of record WRDH01000025.1, on the reverse strand, counting down.
CTACTCCGGTGCTTTTCATCTTTAATGCAGGTGATTGTTCGTCGAGTACCTTAGCGTTTGCTTGTTCAAAAAGCTGACGGATATATTCACTGTCAATTTTCGGATCTTCCATAAACGCCCGGGTTAGGTATTCGGCAGCGAGCGAAGATGCAATCTGCCCCCCGCCATGTCCTCCTAAGCCGTCAGACACGACTGCGGCACATACCCCGTCGCGTTCCAGATACAATACACTGTCTTCGTTATAATCCCTGCCGCCTTGATAGGAGCATGAAGCAATTTCAATTTGCATAGTTATCAGGTCTCCCTATTCAATTTCAAACATGTTCTCGCGGTTGGCAAGATAAAATCCGTTTTTACGTGCAATCGGGTACGGCTGTCCGGGCGTAAGCCTTGTGCCGTCCGCTAAGAACGTGCCGTTACTTGAGTTTTTGTCAATCAATACATACATCCCGTTCTCATATCTGACCTCGCAATGAACACTGCTTACGCCGGGTGTATTTTGCGGATATACAATATTAGCCAGCCTTGCGTCCCTGCCTATTACGAGCTTGCCTTGCGGTGAGGGGAAAACACTGCCGTTATACATTCCCGCTATGCCGCGCAGAGTTAGTGATTTTGACATTGCATACGGAGGTGCTGACACTGCAACGGCTCCCGCCGCATTCGGCTGTTGCACACTTTGCGGCGTAGATACTGTCTGCGGTATACGCATGCATTCCTTAACGCCTTTTTTAATAAGATGCAGTAAGATAAGCCAACAAATGATAGTTAGTATAACTGATTTTAGATCCATCCATGTAAACGGTATCGTTAAAAAACCGTCCCCAAACGAATGATTCCATACAACATGAAGCCCGAATGCAATAGCAAAATATTTAAGAAAGTGAATGTTGACAAAATGTTTAGCTTGCAGCTTGCTCTTGCCTTTTGCTATTGCTAATCCTGCTCCCATCATTGCAGCCCAGGGAATGTGTCCTCCAACTGCAGTCATGCTGCGCATTATCAATATATGCAGATCAAGGCCGCGGTTTAATGCATAACCTAAGTTTTCAAATACTTCAAACCCCATTCCCACAGTAGCGCCGATAAGCAAACCGTTCAAAATGTAATCAAATTTCGGCTTTATTATCAGAAGGCATACAAAGATTGCTAATACTTTTGTGGGATCTTCCGGAACCGGTCCCACAATATATGCTTGATTGCCCAACTGAGCTGCAAATACTATTCTGATGAAAGCCGTGCCTGCCATGTTTACAACACCGCCCAGCAGGAAAATCGCGATTACTTTGAAAATCGGAATGTTTCGCGGTATGTTCAATTCCCACAAAAGTAAAACGATGGTAAGGGGTAAAACTATAGCGGCGACAAAGAAAAATGGAATCCGAAAATTTAATGCGAATGCAGGGAAAAATACCATAAGAATATACATAGCGATTGAAAACACAAGAGAGACTATCCCCACACGGGCAAATAACCACGGCTTGCGCCATTCACCAATCATCCGACTCTCGTGGGGTGTTGTCAGCGAGGTGCCCGCTATAAATAACTGGGCGGCATCCTCGGCGGTATGTTTCTTAAAGACATTGGAAAATATGTCCTTCCAGGTGATTTTTTCTTGGGACGCTTTAGCAAAGAATGTTGTATTACCGGGCATGATGATAATCCTCCTCTACACTACAATACCTTAAACTCGTTTTTTGTATCCGCCAGATAGAAGCTGTCTCCGGAGTTAAGCGTGACGCTCTCATTTGCGTTCAGCTTACGCCCGCCGGGAAGAAAAGTGCCGTATGTAGAGCCGCTATCTATAAGTGTGACGCTTGAACCTTGTTGCCGTAACTGACAGTGCAGAGAGCTGATCCCTCTGGTTTCACCCGGAAATACGACCTGGCATCGCTTAGGATCGCGCCCTATGGATAAGCTTCCGTTGATTGGGAAGGTGGTGCCTGCAAAATGCCCTCTTGTGCATATGAGATGGGACGATGCGCTTGACGCAGAGGGATATCCTGCACCTGCGGACATCGGAGGTTGCATCGGCGTCTGCATGGGAGTTTGCACGGGTGCTGCCGCAGTGGACGGCGCTTGAACAGATGCCTTTGAGGATGCTTTACCCTTTTTGCTTGCAATCAGGATTATAATTAATCCCGCAACGATTGCCAAAACCCACCAGTATTCGGACAACAGTGAAGCAATGTCAAAATCGCTTTGCTCACCCGTACCGGGTTGGTTGCCTTGATCACCCGTACCGGGTTGACTGCCCGGCTCGCCCGGACCGGGTGGATCGGGTTGGGTGGCGGGTGGCTCGTCTACGTCTTGAGCACTGCCTGCAAGCGTGTACGGGATGGATAACTCTCTACATATATCTATAACGTAGTCTATATGAACAGCTCCCTTGTATTCTTGAGCCGCAGTAATTGCAAAAGCGTGTACGCCTACCACTGCACCTCTTTCGTTGATAATCGGCCCCCCTGAAGTGCCGCCAACGGAGGGTGCGGTATGTTGCAAATACCTTGTCCCGCGGAGTTCTATTTTTAAGTTTGTTACATAGCCGGTGGAGATTGTGAGGTGTTCTTCGGTTGAAGGTATATCATCACCCGGTCCAAAGAAAACATCAACCGCACCCGGGAAACCCAACTGATATATTCTGTCGCCGCGCTTCACGGTTTTGACAGATGCCAGCGGCAGAACTTTTCGATCGCTAAGTCCTGCGTCTACCCTCAAGATGGCAATATCCAAACCGTCATTTAAATCTTCGGACGGAATATAAACAGTTGCTTTGAGCATTTCTTCGCCGTAATCATCTAAGACGATATAAGTATTGTCTCTGAAATCGTAAATGCCTGCATAGTATGGTTCGCCATTAACGTCGAAATCAATAATACGCTCAGTTATACAATGTCTGTTTGTAACAAGATAGGTGCTCCCTCCGTCATGTGCGATTACAAATGCACTGCCGATTCCGGCTTTTTCGGTTGTAGACTCAAAACCATATACACGCACAACGCTGCCGGCGGCATCGTTTATGTCAAAAGCTGCAAACGCCGGAATAACTGCACTTATGACGATCATAACGGAAATGAACAGTAAAGCCGCTTTTTTTGTTACTTCTTTCATTTAATAATCACTCTCCCTGCTATAATAACTGTTTTTTCTGCTCTCAAAATGAACATGTCATGCTGCACCTACCCACGGTACTTAAAGTGAACATGTCATGTTACACCTGCCTCCGGTATTCAAACAGTATCGCAGTAAGATTATCCTGATGCGGATTTTGCTTTGCCAATACCATTTCCTGCAGAATCATAGTGCTTTCTTGGGGTGGATGCGGCATGGTTCTGAGTATTTCTTCGTCAGTCAAAACTCCAAAGACGCCGTCCGACATCAGTAATATACGGTCGCCATCGAGTAACTGCATAGGGCTGAAGCTGCGGTCAATCTTTTCGAGGTTTTTCATGCCAAGATAGCTGGTAAGGGCTTCCCGCCTTGAATCACCGGCAGCGGTTTCCCATGAGATTTCGCCGGCAGCGGCTTTTTCATCAAGCTCCACGGAGTAGACATGCTCGCGGTTGAGCTGCATGATCGCTCCATTACGAATCAAGTAAATCCGGCTATCCCCGACAGCCACCCAATACAGCTTGCTGTCATGGATGATAACAGCCACAACTGTGGAGCCGCCTTTTTCGCGTCCTGTCATAAAACGGTTAATATTTTCGTTAGCTGCGTTGACCATGACAAGCAAGTCAAGCTCGGGATGACCGGACGGGGCAGCTTCATTGAAGTATTGAAGCATGGTCCGCGTCACGATTGCGCTTGTTTCCGCACCGTCAGCCATACCGCCCATACCGTCAGCTACCACGCCAAGGATACCCTTGCGGGCACAAAGGTCAGCGTTAGATATATCCGAAATGCCAAAACTGTCTTGCTGGCTTTCGCGCGCTCCGATATGGTGCAAGTTGCCTATCATAACAGGGTGTTGGTTGTTGGCAGGCGGTGCAGCGGCTTGGACAATGACGGGTTTCTTTCTTTTTATCTTTAGCATGACAAAGCCCGCTCCGCCGAGAACGAGGACTCCTCCGCCAATTGCAAATGCCCACCAGTAATCTGCAAACAGATTTGACGACTCTTCATCGTCGGGCATCTCATCATCGGGTATCTCCTCATCAGGTATCTCCTCATCAGGTATTTCATTATCGGGCGTCTCATCGTTGGGCGTCTCATCATTGGGTATCTCATCATCGGGCGTCTCATCGTTGGGCGTTTCATCGTTAGGTATCTCATCATCATCGGGCATCTCATCCCTAACCTCTTCTGAATTCCCGTCGGCATCGTCAGGATCTGCATCGGTATCCGTGGTCACTGCATGAGCAACAAGAAGACTCCCGCAAAGCAGAATAACCACTAAAAGAAAAATTAATCCGGATGCTTTCTTTATCATTATAACCATTCCTTCCACGGCAAAATCACGCACGAGTAATTCCTTGTAAGGTAATCATGTGACTCGCATTTCACCACTGACTAAAGTTTGAATTTACTATAGCTTGATCTCACTCCCACTCAAACCTGTCTCCGCAAAGCGGCATAAATACCAGTTTGGTTTTGCCGATTTCCAGAATGTCGTACGCGTTTAACTCAGCGGTTGAAAACACCCCTTTGTCGTTTAAACGTACTATGCTTCTACCATCTCCGGGCGTGAAATAGAAAACCTTGTCCCTGGAATCGTAGCTGATGGTAGCATGATTCTCTCGTGAAATAGTGTCATCGCCGCGTATGCAAATATCCATATTCTCACCGCGTCCTATGTAATTATTATCGGTATGAATGCGGTAGTCACGGCCCTTTTCCTTGCCCTCCAAGCTGATGAGCCAACCTACGACGGGGTCAATGCCCAACTCCTCTTTGATTATCGCTACGGTACGTCCTGCGTCATTGACACTGCCCTGAGCTCGTGTACGGTTGTCACCGTCTCCGCCCGGCGCAAGCGGCATGGTTTTGCCAATGTCAGAGCTTCCTCCGGCAAGCGGCATGGTGTGCCCCATGTCCAGCGGCATCGTCGCACCGACATTGTCGGTTTTGCAGTAAGGGCATTCACTGTGAATCGAGGCGTCGTAGAAGTGTCCGCCTCCGGCGCATTGTTGCATGTTCATTGTGTTCTTCCTTCCTTATCAAGATTTGTTATTTGTGATTAATTTATATCCGTATATTATATAATAAATGAGAGTATCTGTGTTCCTATGTTTTATAGGAATTTGGAATGTATTCCCGGGTCTCCTTCTTAGGCTGCACTATACTCGTCTGTCTGCAAAATATGCATCCAGTATATCAGGCGGGTCATGGATACCTATAAAAATGTCGACAGTACTACTCATCAGAGCATCATAAGTTTCAAGGTTTCTCATATCTATTATAAAAGTCGTTTTATTTACAATTTCGCTTATAGCATGTATATCGATAAAAGTCTGGTCATATCCCGTACCGTCACCTTGGAAGCTGATTGTCATAAAATCCTGCGGAGCCCGGGCAAACTCAATTATCAGATATCGTGAACGTTTTAAATCATGTACGGTTAGATTTCCGGGATTAAAATGACTGCCTGAACCCCAAAACCTGTAGCCCCATTCGTTTAACTCCATGGGCTCTCCCAGTTCAACCGTACGCTCGAAAACTTTTTCCACATCTATAGGTTCGGGTGTGGGCTCAGGAGTCGGTTCGGGGGTAGGTTCGGGTGTGGGTTCAGGAGTCGGTTCCGGTGGCGGCGATGGTACGGGCGAAGGGGTTGTGGAACCGTTTATTTCGTCGGTGGGTGTCGGTATTGGAGCGGGTTCTTCTCTTTGTTGCCATGGTGAAAAGATTAGTAAAAGAACAGCAACTGCAATAAGACAGATACTAATGATAGCGATTACACCCGGTTTTACAAAGGGTTTTGTTTTATCTCCGGTTTTTATAAGGGGTTTTGGCTCACGTTTCGGCTTTGGTTCGCGTTTCGGCTTTGGTTCGCGTTTCGGATTTGGTTCGTGTACGGGTTTTGGTTTAGGTTCACGTATCGGTTTTGGCTCGCTTTTTTGCGCAGGTTCTTGCTTTGACTCTTGCGCGGGACCTTCTTCACACTCTGACTCCGGTTTCGCTTCTGATTTTAAATTAGGAGCAGAAGCGGGAATAGATACAATCTCCGCAAGAACAGTATAAAGGCTGTCATATAGTTCCTGAACACTTTGAAAACGACCCTCAGAGTAAACGGATAGACCTTTCATCAATGCTTCTTCTTGATTTGGTGCAATCGCAACTCCCAGCTTTGACGGTGCCTCGACCTCATCTCCGCGAACACGTTCAATTGCCTCATCCGGAGTCACGCCTGTAATGCATTTATACATAGTTGCGCATAGCGCGTATACATCTGTCCAAGGACCCTGCTTACCTTTAGCGCGATATTGCTCCTCGGGAGCATAGCCGGGCTTAATAAGCACAGACTGACTTTTATTCCCGCTGTCCGTATAATCGCGTGCTGCGCCGAAATCCAGAAGCTTCAAACGACCTTCTTTATCTATCATAATATTATCCGGGCTTATATCCCTGTGGATCAAACCGGCTTTATGAACCTCGGCAAGTGATGACATAACGGGTTTCATCAGGTCAAACAGTTGCGCCGAAGGGAAATTCTCATCCGATCGCTTCAGGTAACTTTTCAGCGTTAAGCCGTCTATATATTCCATGACGATATACGCTGTGCCGTTTTCCTGAAAATAGTCCTTAACTAAAACAATACCCGGAAGGTTAAAAAATTTAGCGAGACTTTTTGCTTCTTTTATGAACTTATCCCTACCATTGCGAAAGTGTTCCCCCTGTGACCCTGTAAACGGGTGAACGGTCGTTGCTGTTTCTCTGTATACATAGCCGGAAGGATAATATTCCTTTACGGCAACCTTGAGGTCAAGATTTAAGTCCCACCCTAAGTAAGTAATGCCAAAACCCCCTTCGCCGAGCAGGTTGCCGAGCAAGTACTTACCGTGAAGGATTGTGCGCAACGGCAAATTATGCACTGACTCGTTTGCCTTTGACTCGTCAAAGCCGCAAACAGGGCATACTTTCACAGGCGGATCGTTTTTCGTAAAACAACCCATGCATAGAAGATTAGGGTCGAAATCCATGAATTATTCCTCGTTCCTGTCTTCATGATGGCGTATTTGATCAAGTGTGATTTCACCCGAATATAAAGCCATTTGGGAAACACTGTGATCGAGTGTTTGTGTGCATAATATGGTATAATATTATATAAAAGCAAAAACGGGTAAAGGTGTGCATCATGCACACCTTTACCCGTTTTTACTAAGATATTATGATATAATTAACACACAGAGGTTATCATATTTTGAACTAATGCGTATATAATAACGCTGTAAATAATTATTTAAACTTGCAAGATAATGCAATAGCAAGGATAATTATATACATGATAATGGAGGGGAGTATCACAAATGCCGAGAGCAAAAGAATCAACCAGTACATTATTACAACGTATATTCAAAACAACATCTCTCGAACGTTTTATAAAACGATTTGATGAGAGTGAGTATGATACTCCGACATTTTCCGAGTACATTTCGGCACTATGCTCGGAAAGAAATGCTTTGCCTCAGCACATTATAAATAAAGCAGATATAGAGCGCACCTATGGGCATCAGCTCTTTAACGGCACCAGAACACCCTCGCGTGATAAAGTCCTGCAGTTGGCTTTAGGCTTTGGACTAAGTTTTGATGAAACACAAAAATTACTAAGGGTTGCAGGGAAAAGCGCTCTTTACCCGAAAATCAAACGGGACGCCGTAATTGTCTATGCATTAAATCATGGATACGATATAGTAGCCGTTCAAACATCATTATTTGATTTATCTCTTCCTACTTTAGGAGAGGAGCGATGATTATGAGCAGTCCGCTGACAGAAGGCTTTCTAAACTCAAATTTTACCGAGTTTGAACTTCCCGAAGAGTTGTCAAATCGTTTTGACCTGCTTGAAAGAATAGGATCTAATGATTTCAGCAGCACGTTTATCGCTTCGGAAAGAGATACAAATGATCTTTATGTACTTAAACTGCAAACCAATCCGGATGTAGCGATGGGTAATGAGGCATTACTTCTTCAAAATCTTAAACACAAAGGGTTGCCGGTCTATGAAAATCCGTATGGTTCAGACAGTACACACTACACGCTCCGTAAATACATAGATGGTGAGCCGCTCGATGTGTATTTAACGGGGAAAAACTATGCAGGGATATCACAAATGATAGATGTTCTCGTATCAATCTGCGATATTCTGATATACTTACACTCACAGCCCGAACCAATCATCCACCGTGATATAAAACCCTCGAATATCATCATCAATCCGGAGACAAATGCTGCGATACTGATAGATTTCGGGATATCCAGGAAATTTCAAAAGGATGTAAAAAAAGACACCGTATATTTCGGAACACATGATTTCGCTCCGCCGGAGCAATACGGGTTCGCGCAAACCGATTGCCGTACCGATATCTATTCATTCGGTGTGGTAATACGGTACTGGCTGACCGGAACTGCCAACAATGAAACTAAGATTCAAGATAATCGTCTGGAAAAGATAGCGTCAAAATGCACGGCACTCGACCCGAAATCGCGTTTCCAAAGTGCTTCTTCGCTAAAAAAAGCACTATTGAGATATAAAAACAGGAGGAGACGGGCTGCAACATCTATTGCGATAACTGCGGTGGCAGCAATTGTGATTGGTTTAAGCATCTATGTGTTATCAAATATATTTAATGACATGTCTTTTTTAAACAATAACCCTGCTGCTACAGAGTCTCCGGATGTAAGCGAACCTCCGGTTAATGTCCAAACCCCTATAGGTTATGATGATTACGAGTTTCAAAAACTGGTTGAATTTTTCTTGTACGAAGACAATTTCTCTAAGATACAAGCACAGTTTGAAGGGTTTAACTTAGAAATTCCGGGTGCCTGGATGTGGGATAGAGGAGATACATGGAGTGATGATGATGGTATAGAGCATCATACAACAAACTTTATTTTATGGAATAACGGACATGTGCATGAAATATTCTTGTATGGCTTGGGATTAACGGGTAATTTGGATGTTTCGGGATTGGGCTACCTTGAAATCCTGGATATTGCACATAACAATCTCACAGGTTTAAATGTTTCCGGTTGCATTTCTCTCCGCGAGCTTCGTGTTGGAAATAACAACCTTACAAGTCTTGACCTGACGGGCTTACCCGCGCTTGTTGATGTGAATTATTATTGGAATCCGCTCACCGAACCCGTAAAACGCGACGGTTGACGGTTTTGTATTTATGTAAGGAAGCGCAAGAAAAAACCGCCGGAAGCGGTTTTTTCTCTAATCATTTATTCCGAAAACTAATCCTTTAACGCCGCCTGTGCAGCTGCAAGTCTTGCGATTGGTACTCTGAACGGTGAGCATGAGACGTAGTTCAGACCGATTTTGTGGCAGAACTCTACGGATGACGGGTCGCCGCCGTGTTCGCCGCAGATGCCGAGTTTTATGTCGGGGCGGGCTTTTTTGCCGAGTTCCACAGCCATTTTCATGAGCTCGCCAACGCCGATTTGGTCGATTCTTGCAAACGGGTCGGACTCAAATATTTTCTTCTGGTAGTACTCGTCAAGGAACGAACCTGCATCGTCGCGTGAGAAGCCGAATGTCATTTGAGTAAGGTCGTTTGTGCCGAATGAGAAGAACTGGGCTTCTTTTGCGATTGCATCGGCAGTCAGACATGCACGCGGGATCTCAATCATTGTGCCGACCAGATACTTGAGTTTGCTGCCTGCTTCTTCGATAAGCGCATCTGCTGTTTTTACGACGATTTCTTTCAGATATGTAAATTCTTTAACCTCGCCGACAAGCGGTATCATAATTTCCGGCAGAATATCCCAATCCGGATGTGCGGCTTTTACTTTAATTGCAGCTTTGATAACGGCCTTAGTCTGCATTACCGCGATTTCGGGGTATGTGACAGCAAGACGGCAGCCGCGATGACCCATCATTGGATTAAATTCATGCAATCTGGTAATGATAGCTTTGATATCATCGACCGATTTGCCGGTATCTTTTGCAAGAACCTCGATATCCTTGTCGTTTGTCGGGAGGAACTCATGGAGCGGCGGGTCAAGGAAGCGAATTGTTACCGGTCTTCCTTCCATTGCTTCATAAATGCCTTCAAAGTCTTTTTGCTGCATCGGCTCGAGTTTTAACAGTGCTTCTTCACGTTCTTCAACGGTCTCTGCACAAATCATTTCACGGATTGCCGGAATACGGTCAGCTTCAAAGAACATATGCTCTGTACGTGTCAGACCGATACCTTCTGCACCGAAATCAATTGCCGCTTTTGCGTCATGCGGTGTGTCGGCATTTGTTCTGACGCTGAGTTTTCTGTATTTATCAGCCCAAGCCATAATGCGACCGAACTCGCCGCCTATTGTTGCTTCGGTTGTCGGAATTGCTTCGCCGTAGATATTGCCGGTCGAGCCGTCAAGGCTGATCCAGTCGCCTTCTTTATATGTCTTGCCGCCCAGCTCGAATTTTCTGCCTTTTTCATCGATTTTCAAAGCGCCGCAGCCTGCAACACAGCAAGTACCCATTTGACGCGCAACAACTGCAGCATGTGAGGTCATACCACCGCGAGCGGTTAGGATACCTTGTGCAGCCGCCATGCCTTCGATATCTTCGGGCGTTGTTTCGAGGCGGATAAGAATTGCTTTTTTTCCTTCTTCGGTCCATTTCTTAGTATCTTCTGCTGTAAATGTTGCATGTCCCGCTGCTGCTCCCGGTGATGCAGGAAGACCTGAACCGATTGGGGTTGCAGCCTTGAGTGCTTTAGTGTCAAACTGCGGATGAAGCAGTGCGTCAAGTGATTTTGCGTCAATCATAAGAACAGCGTCTTTATCGGTTATTCTGCCTTCGTCGACTAAATCGCATGCAATTTTCAACGCCGCTGCCGCTGTGCGCTTGCCGCTGCGTGTTTGGAGCATGAACAGTTTTTTATCTTCAATAGTGAACTCCATGTCCTGCATATCATTGTAGTGATTTTCCAGTGTTGCGACGATTTTTACGAAATCATCATACGCACCCGGCATAATGTCACGCAGTTGGTCGATGTTGTTTGGTGTGCGGATGCCGGCAACAACGTCTTCGCCTTGAGCGTTCATCAAGAACTCGCCGAAGAGTTTTTTCTCACCTGTTGCGGGGTTGCGGGAAAATGCAACGCCTGTGCCGGAGGTATCGCCAAGGTTGCCGAATACCATTTCCTGCACATTTACGGCTGTGCCCCAGTCACCGGGAATATCATACATACGGCGATAAGATATAGCGCGCGGGTTGTTCCATGAACGGAAAACTGCTTTGATGGCTCCCATAAGCTGAACCTTCGGGTCTTCCGGGAAATCGGTGCCGACTTTTGTCTTATACTCGTCCTTAAACTGATGTGCAAGCTCTTTTAAGCAATCAGCGGTCAGTTCAAGGTCATCAACGATGCCTTTTTCTTCCTTCATGTGATCAATCAGTTCTTCAAAATAGCTTTTTCCGACTTCCATAACGACATCGGAATACATCTGAATGAACCTGCGATAACAGTCATAAGCCCAACGGGGGTTTTTGCTTTTTGTTGCCATTACTTCGACGACTTCGTCGTTTAATCCGAGATTGAGAATCGTATCCATCATACCCGGCATTGATGCACGGGAACCTGAACGTACGGACACAAGCAACGGATTATGCAGGTCGCCGAACTTTTTCTTCGCAATGCCTTCGAGCTTGTCGATATACTGCATGATTTCCGCCTGCAGTGCCTCGCTGATAACTTCGCCGTCTTCATAATACTTTGTGCAAGCTTCTGTAGTTACCGTGAACCCTTGCGGCACAGGCAAACCGAGATTTGTCATCTCGGCAAGGTTTGCACCCTTACCACCCAGAAGCTCCTTCATTGTTCCGTTACCCTCGGAAAACAGATATACATACTTGTGACTCATTGAAACCCTCCTAATTCATTTATGAATTTATACTACGTAAGTATTTATTTAATGGAATACCTCCAAAGAACACATATCGACCTAAAACGCCAGTGTATTGTACCATAGATGCAAAGCATCGTAAATGGTACATCCATAAAATCAACATACGATAATCGTCGCGACGATTATTGTATCACAAATATTTCTAAAGGGAATAGCTAAATTGTGAAAATATATATTCTTTACTTACCGACACAAAATCTTTCGAAAATCCGTGACACGATATCCTCACGCATGGTTTTCCCTGTGACTTCGCCAATTGCAGTTAATGCGGCTTCTAAATCTGTGAGCACCGCATCGGGAGTGACCGATGCGGTCAATGCGTCTATTGCAAGATGCAGGCTCGCTGCTGCTCTTGAAATAGCATCAGCTTGGCGAGCATTTGTGAGCAGGACAGGGGGACAGGTACCTTGTCCCGGGCGAACACAGGACAAGGTACCTGTCCCCCTGTCCTGCCCTTGTATCCCCCCGAAATCAGGGAACATTTTGCGGATTTCTTCGTCTAAAAGATTGAGCCCTTCGCCGGATAGGGCGGACACACTGCAACACTTGATGTTGAGCTCGTTGAGTTTATTTTCGTCAAGAACCGCAGGTAAATCAGATTTATTGACGACAGCGATTTTCGGAATATCCGGCGGAATCGAACGCAGAGCGTCATAATCATCCGGGGTCAGTTCTTCCGAACCGTCAAGCACAAGGATGATAAGCCCCGCTCCGCTTATAGCGGCAAGTGTTCTGTTAACACCCAGCTTTTCTATAGTATCATCAGTACCCCGAAGTCCTGCCGTGTCAATAAGACGGAGCAGGATGTTTCCGATTATAAGCTTCTCCTCAATAGTATCTCTGGTCGTACCCGGAATTTCGGTAACTATTGCACGCTCATACCCAAGCAAAGCATTTAGCAGCGAAGACTTGCCTGTATTGGGTCGTCCGATAATTGCGGTAGGAATACCGTCTTTTAGTACCTTCCCACGCTCATGTGTGGCAAGCAAGCGTTGAAGCTCGTCTTCAATGCTGTGTAAAATTTCAAGATAGTTTTGAAGCTTAAACTCATCAATATCCTCATCGGGATAGTCCAAAACCGCATGAAAATGCGCCATAATATCAACGAGTTGATCATAAGCGGCATCCATTTTCAGGCTGATTGTCCCACGAAGCTGCCCCGCCGCATTTTGAGCAGCGGCGGAAGTCTCAGATTCAATCAAATCAATTACAGCCTCCGCCTGTGTTAAATCCATGCGCCCGCTAAGAAAAGCCCGCTTAGTAAACTCACCCGGTAAAGCCTGCCGAATCCCATGCCTGAAAAGTATTTGCAAAACATCAACCAAAACAACAGGAGAACCATGACAATGGAACTCAACAGTGTCTTCCCCGGTATAACTGTTGGGCGCTCTGGAGACTGTGCAGAGGCAGAGGTCGATGAGTTTGTCAGGGGAACCGTCCCCCTGTCTTGCAAGAGAACCGTCCCCCTTACAAACAAACTCACCATAGTAAATCCGCCTGTCTTCAAAGTCCCTAACCTTGACACCGGAAGCCGCAACAAACACATTGTCCGCAACGGTCAATGCATCGATTCCGCTAACACGGACGATGCCGATAGCAGAGACAACACTCCCGGTAGCAATAGCAGCAATAGTATCAGACACAAAATCACCTCATGCTTCCATTCTAAAGGAAATCTTGTTATAATGCAATAAACATAAAACGAGCAAACGAGGTATACCGTTAATGAAATATGCAAAACTATATACATTATTAATCATAATACTATCAGCAGCATTACTGTTGACAGCTTGCAGAAAAGACGATGAGCCACCCGTGGACGACCCGCCTGATGAAGCTAACGGCTCGCAAGTGCATGAAGACCCGCCGGTTCAGCATGAGCATTTCGTATTCACTTACGAGAACTTCCCTCGCCTTGACGGCTCGCCGGCAACAGCACCGCTTGCACAGGCAGCCGCGTGTGTACTGCTTGGTGAAAGCCGTGAAAATGTTGCCGATATGACGATATTTACAAGAACGACACAAGCGTTCAGAAATCTTGCGGCAGGAGAAAGCGACATTCTCATAGCAGGAGAACCAACCCCTGATGTTCTTTCTGATTTGGACAGACAAGGCTTCAATATAGAAATGGCACCGATTGCAATTGACGCTCTTGTATTTGTGGTAAGTGCCTCAAACCCTGTGGATAACCTGACAACAGAACAACTACGGGAAATTTACACAGGAACCATAACGAACTGGCAGCAGCTTGGCGGCAACAACAGTGATATCGAAGCATTTCAACGAAACGAAGAGGCTATGAGTCAGGTGCTTATGCAGAAGCTGGTTATGGACTGGCAGCCAATGGCAGACGCACCGACTCAGATATTTTCGACAGATTTTGAAATGGGGGACTCAATCTCGGCAATAAAGGGCTTCGACGGCTCCGAAGGAGCTATAGGCTATACAATGTTTTACTACGCTGATGTAATGGAAATAGCTGCAGGACTAAAAGTTCTATCAATAGATGGTGTAATACCCGGTGCGGAAACGATAAAAAACGGGCAATACCCGCTCTTAAATCCGTATTATGCTGTCATAAGCGCAGACGAACCGGAGGACGGACCGGTCAGAATTATGTTCAATTGGCTTAAGACTGAAGACGGACAAAATCTTATAAGCCGGCAGGGATATGTATCACTTATGGAATCATCCCAATCAGAAGCCATATCGCTGCCGAACATGAGATGGACCGTAAGAACAGATGATTCAAAACTAACGCCGTTTAAGCCGCACACACAGTTAACGAGGCTGTCATCGGGAAAATTGACAGAGCTTATTCCATCAGCAACATACGGAAAAGTCCTGCCATATTCGAGTGCGGCAACATTAAATGACGGCAGCTTACGGATAGCCAAATACGGACTTGTCACCACCGATGGTATGATTTTAACAGACCTTATATACGACAGCATTGTAATGGCAACATTTGTGACAACACATAGCAGTGAACAACGCCCTGCATATTATTTGCGAAAAGGAACACCCGCATATGAGTTCATGTACGAAATACAGACCCAAAATGCCGCATGTGCTCCGGACGGAAGCTGGGTAACATCATTTGATTACGTAGACATTGTATTCTCCGACGAAGTAATCTTTCTTATGCGCGACCACGAAACATTCGATATAGATGTCTACAACTACAGCGGTGTTAAGCTATACAATATCCTTGAACTGGAATGGGCAAACGAAATCTCGGATGACACATGGGCGGAAGTGTTGGTATACGGTGTAAGCGAAGGTCACGGATTCGTAAAACTAAATGATGGAACATACGGCTTGATGGATGCCAAAACCGGCGCAATTATACGTGCGGATTTTGAGGAAGCATTTATGTTTTCGGAAGGGCTGGCAGCAGTTGTTCCAGGTGATGGTCAACGTTGGGGGTTTGTAAACAGAAATCTTGAGATGGTTATACAGCCTGAATTTATGTATGCAACAGCTTTTATACATGGGCGCGCAGTTGTGGAAAAACCGGATGGAAGCCAGCATATAATTAATAATAGGGGAGAATCCCTGTTCTCCGTCACAAAGGATTACTTCATCATTAATAATCATGACGGTAACGGGTTCTCTGTTCATGCGGCAGCAGGTTGGGATATACCAACATTTTACACAAATGATTTCGTCCAAATCTCATATCCGGCAGACACTATATCACTCGGACCGGAATCAATCCTTCAATATATCGGCAGCGGCTGGTATCTCTGCATGACTGATGATGGCACGTGGTTATTTACGAGCGGAGAATCATACTTGCTTCCGCAAGACAGATTTTTATTCGATTTTATTGACGGATACATTATATATATGATGTTTAATGATGACTTTACAATTATAAGCTACGGGGTTATGCTCCCGGACGGCACTGACATTATCCTGCCTGACGAGTTTGCATCAATCACACCCGTCACACATGAGGGAAGTGTTAGAGCCTTCATTATAAACACTAACACAACATACGGGCAATTTGTAAACGAAACCTACATTCAAGCTCGATATACACTTGTTGATGTAAACGGAAACATAATAAAAACGGGCGCAGGAATAATGGTGCACGACAGAGCCTTGGATCTCTTAAGCGTACAAGGGACAGACTTCTCAGCCTGGATGGATATGTCGGGCAACACGATAATTAGCGTGCCTTCTATGGGTTATTCGTTTGATTGATGCCCCATTCCTCGGAAGGGGGTGCTGTCGCAGACGGTGGGGGTTGTTCCATGAATGTAAAAATCACCCTTCGCCGACCTTCTCAATATCATATGGTGTAGATTGATACACGTAGTAATTCAGCCAATTTGAATATAGAAGCTGTGCGTGCGCGCGCCAGTATACAAATGGGGGAGCTGTCGGGTCATTGTCCGGAAAGTAATTTTTCGGCATATCGATTGACAGCCCTTTATTTATATCGCGAGAATATTCTAAAGCAAGTGTATCGGCATCATATTCAGGATGACCGGTAATAAACACGTGGCGGTTATTTGTCGATTTTAAAGCGAAAACACCTGCCTCATCGGAAACCGAAAGCAACTCAAGTTCAGGCACAGCAAGGATATCAGCTTCCCGGATTTCGGTATAACGTGAATGCGGGATATAGAATTCATCATCAAAACCGCGGAAAAGCGGAGACTGCTGTTTAAGGATATTATGCTTAAAAACACCTGATAGTTTCGGACCAATCGGGTATTTCGGAATACCATAGTGATAATATAGTGCCGCTTGAGCTCCCCAGCAAATATGCAAAGTAGAATACACATTTGTGGAAGTCCATTCCATAATATCGCAAAGCTCCTGCCAGTAATCGACATCTTCAAACTCTAAGTTTTCTACGGGAGCACCTGTTATTATCATACCGTCATAAAATTTACTACGGATATTATCAAAAGAAGTATAAAACGAAGCGAGATGCTCGGGATCCACGTTTTTTGACTCATAACTAATTGTCTGCAAAAACTCAACCTCTACCTGCAACGGAGAGTTCGACAGCTTTCGGAGAAGCTGAGTTTCGGTCACTACCTTTGTCGGCATGAGATTGAGCAAAAGCAAACGCAGCGGACGTATATCCTGCCGCAGAGCACGATGCTCGGTCATAACAAAAATATTCTCACTCTCAAGAATAGGCGTCGCCGGTAATTGGTTGGGGATTTTAATAGGCATGGTGTGCTCCCTTCGGGTAGTTGAAAGTTGAAAGTGGAAAGTTGAAAATGGAAAATTATGACCTTGTTCGATTGATGCGAGGAGTTAGTATATTGTAATGCATAAAAAAGGGGAAATCAACAACGAAAAGACAACTACACCCCTGTCATTCTGCGCGCCAGTCGCAGAATCCATGTCACACCGATGTTATATGACCGATAGAACACCTATACACAGCAATAGATTCTGCGACTGACGCGCAGAATGACGGAGCTAGGAATACCTCTCTGTACAATAACATTATAGGTATCTGCGTACTGATAATTTTCCACTTTCCACTTTCAACTTTCAGCTCGTGTGTATCTTGCGCTGCAAGATACACACGGCGTAGTGTTGAGAAAGAACAGAAAAACAAAAAATTCTTGAAAAAAGTCTTGACAAGCGTATATGGAAATGGTAAGTTATTCGGGCGACTCTCTTCAGGGGGACTTGAAAAAGAGCCTCGCAAACGGCTGAGAAGCAGGCCATTTGTACCTTGTAAATTAAACAATGTAAGCAAAGAATGTAATATACATTTAAACGAAGTGTATTATACACATTCTCAATTACGCACCAAAAAACACTATTCGGTGCACCCCGCATCGGATAGTATAGCGAATATAATTCGCATTTAAATTCTTTTGAAAAGCTAGAATAAGCATTCAATCGGTTCAAACTGAATCGTAAGGTTTAGTTTAAATACCATATATTGAGAGTTTGATCCTGGCTCAGGATGAACGCTGGCGGCGTGCCTAATACATGCAAGTCGAACGGAGTACCCTTGAAAGCGGTTTCGGCCGAACTAGAGGACTACTT
>WRDH01000024.1 GCA_009783555.1 Oscillospiraceae bacterium | reverse complement strand
AATAATGCTGGCGATTACCTGTCTGTTGCTTTTTGTCACATTGGTACTTTCTTCTAAGTGCTTTATCATTTTGGAATCTCCCTTCAATAAGGAGTCGAGTGATACACCATAAATATCGCTTAAGATAATTAAGCTTGTGATATCAGGATAACTTTTCCCGGTTTCCCAATTTGAAATTGTTTGCCGGCTCACACCTATTCTTTCAGCAATCTCTTCCTGGGACAACTCGGCATCCGACCTCACCTGCTTTAACATCTCTTGAATACTCATAGTTTTGCACCTCTCCTTGTAATATGTCAGGAGTATAGTCCAAAATCGTGCAATATTCTACCAAAACCCTTTTACATCCATGTACAAATACTTTTACATCCATGTACAAATGCTTTTACATCAATATTATTTTTATTAAAACTGCGTTTCATTCGTTTATGCAGCTACTTTGAATTATATAAATAATGTATGTTCGCAATCTCGCTATATTACGAAGATGATTGTACCAATTTTTGTGTTCAATGCAAATGTAATTCATGATACAAGAAGCATAGCTTTACGTCATTTTATTGGGTTCAACTAAACGGCAAGCAATTCAAGTGTCCGTACACACTTGAAAATGCTTGTTGGGGTTGCACCCCAAACCCGCCTACATCGGGTCAAGTTGACCCGATGTTGCGTCGCTTCGCTCCTTGTTGGTTGCGTTATGCCGCTATCGCTCCATTTTCTTGTGTTTTTAGCTCTAATCACGTTAATTATATCAACCCACCCCCGCCGCCCACTCATGGGCGGAGCGGCTCAAAGGAATAGATTTACTCCCCGCCGCGTAACGCAGAAAAGCACAGACAGAAAACAAAGTCAACGGTAAAATGAACGCTTCGCGCTATTGACTTTTTTCCCGTCTGCGCTAATAAACACTCGGCGACGGGGAATAAATCACATTGAGCCATTTGCTATTAAATCTACAACTTCGGGTCAAGGTGACCCGAAGTGCAGTGAGCTCGCACCCTCACTTCTGGCTGTTTGCTGTTAAGAGGTACAATTTCTATTGTATAGCCAAGAGGATATAAAACCTTGAAAAGAGTATCTATCTGCGGTGTCGCTTTCATGCTTTCGAGCCGCGCTATTGCAGGCTGCTTCACACCGGATACCTCTGCAAGTTCCCTCTGGGAGAAGCCCTTTTCTTCTCTCGCTTCAATCAGCTTACCTATTATGGCTACCTCAAAATTGATTCGCTCACGCTCGGCAGGGCTTACCCTTGTTTCATCGTTCATATAATCGGTAATCGTGTTGATTACTTCGCCGTTTGCCATATCATTCACCATGCCTTTCAATATAGTCTTTCATCTTTGACCGGGCTTGTTCGATTTCTTGCGGTGGTGCTTTTTTAGTTTTCTTGATAAAATGATGTAACAGAACAAATTTATTATCTTTCCAGTAAAAGAAAAATATGCGGTTTGCAAGTGGGCGTAGTTCCCATATACTACCATCAATATGCTTAACAACCGGTTGCCCGATTCGTGTTCCATATTGTTCTAACGCAATTATATATGCGAGGATTTTATCGCGGTTGATACGCTCGTTTTTGCTCGTATTTCCTCGAACCTTCAAATCGTCAAGATAATCAACGATTTCTGATTTTCCGTTTTTATCACGGTAAAACTCCACTTCGTACATAGTATACCTCCATGCAAACAAATGATAACACATTTGTTATCTGCTGTCAATCGTTAAATTACAGTTTTACAACTTCCGCGAGCTGTCTTATAACTTCGGATAACGGCTTCCACAATGCGGTGTAATCCTTTTGTAGAGTTATTATCTCATGTGGTTTTGTTCCGCCAAATGTATTGACATTGACTGCAATTTGTTTCATATTATTTGAACAACGCCGTTGCAATGAAACAAGCTCCTTGACAGGAGATAGGTCAACATGAAGTACATAACCGTTTAGCGACATTTTTCTGATGAACGCGCTCATGTTAGTTGTTCCCGCTTCGGTCATACGCTCTTGAATGAGGTTATATTCCTCTTGCGATATATGTAGGTCAACACGAATATTACGTGTACGCTTGGGTTTACTCATAATTTAATGCTCCATTCTGTAAATATATATTACTCCCGAAAAATGAGGGTGGCTAAAAATGCCTCAGAACGCATAAAACCCAGTTCGGAGGGGGGGGGTAGGTATAATACCCTTGACCACCTCAAAACCGGGTCTTGAACACGCTGCAAATACTGGACTAATTTTTGTTTTATTTCAACATCGGTATTTGTAAATTAAGATTTCTCTATTGCTGTAATAATCGTTTGTTTGAAGCCTATGTCCTTTATTTTCAGTAGTTTTCGGGAGTATCGTTATGACCACCGGTACCAGAGACCTTGGAAACCATTGAAACCCAATGGTTACAAGGTTTTTCTATATCGTAAACAAAGTTGGCTCTAAAAAGTTGTTCGCTTGATTTCTAAATAAAATCAAACAATCAAGCGGACAACTTTTAGGAGGGCAAACCATGGAAACCAAGAGCAAATCAAGGAGGGAACTATAAAGGCACCAACGGATGGCTTGAGGAAACTTTTGGATAATTAGGAAGTTCAAAATGAATGATTTGAAATCGAAAAAGCTATTGGCAACATGCTGGTATAATGTTATTATTGGTATAATACTATGTAACTGTTTTGATAAAAAAAGAAAGATACAAAGGAGAAAGAAATATGCTGAAATCTAGGAAAGAAGGCGATCAGCCTGCAAATCCCGAACTATGCGCTGAAGAAATCTTTGATAAAATTGATGCTGCCCTTACCCTTTGCGAAGAACTTTTGGTAGGTGACAAACTGACAGCAGAGGAAAAAGATGCTCTCGATATAGTTTTGATTTATCTTGATGCACTTGAACAACGTATCGCTGGCGAAGACGACGAATAAAGGAAACTTTGAATAAGAACGGAGCTGTTGCACTTTGATATGCTCCCCTCAGAGTAGACAAGAGAAAAACAAAAAGTCTACTCTGAGGAGGAGTATTTATCATGTCAAGGACAAAGCATAGTACATCCGAGAAGATAAACGCGGTAGAACGCTGGTTATTAGATGTGGACGAATCGACCACGGTTGTTTTCTTACATTGCCTATCATAAGCTGTCTGAGGATAGCACTTCCAACGCATAATGATAGTTTCAATTTTGGAGTCTATATTGTTTGGTCCGCACTCCGCACCATCTTACCGCATTAGTATCCAACGTAACAGACCAATAGCCATGCGCATTGGCAGGTGTTCAAATCTTCTTGCTACTTTTTTTAAATCCTTTCGGATTGGTAGTTTTTGCGGACAGTGTTTTTCACATTTGCCGCATTGGTTACAGAGCCGGGGGCTTTTCGGATTGCCTGTTGCGCCGGCTGTTGATGTTACGTGCAGAGTTGCTCCTTTTATATAACCCTTAATATAACTCATATTATATGCAGTAAAACAAGCGGGAATGTTTATCCCTTTGGGGCATGGTAAGCAATAGTTACAACCGGTACAATTTATCTTGTATGATTTTCTAAACACATTTATAACATCATCGTATACGGACAACTCTTTATCGTTTAACGAACGGAAGTTTTTGACCGACCGTAAGTTGCTCTCTATAATCTGTGTGCTGCTCATCCCGCTTAATACAACTGTCACTTCGCGTTGATTCCATAGCCACCACAACGCCCAGTCAGCCGGGCTAAGATTTGGATCAGCCTTGGCGAGTATATCAACAGCGTGTTTCGGCAAGCCTGTCGCAAGCGTACCGCCAAGCAAAGGCTCCATTATTATTATCGGTATATTTTTCTCTGCGGCAGCTTGTAATCCCTTTTTTCCTGCTTGATAATTTACATCATAATAGTTGTATTGTATCATACAGAACTCCCAGGTGTAAGCATCAAGGATTTTTATGAACTCCTCATAAGTGCCATGGAACGAAAATCCGATATGATGGATTTGTCCTGTTTTCTTTTTCTCTGCTACCCATTGTTCTAAACCAAAACTTCGGAGCTTTTCCCAGTCTGCGTAATCAGACATATTGTGAATGAAGTAGTAATCTATATAGTCAGTTTGAAGCCGCCGTAGCTGCTCGTCGAAGAATTTATCAAAGTCACCCGCGCTTCTGCACATGACCAAGGGTAGTTTTGTGGCAATATATACATCATTTCGCTTATTATTCTTCGCCAGTATCTCACCCAAAGTAACCTCGCTGCCGGGGTAAATATATGCTGTGTCAAAAAAGTTTACACCGCCCTCAATCGCTGTTAAAATCATACGTTCGGTTTCTGCTTTGTCTCGCGGAAACCGCATACAGCCAAGCCCGAGCGCGGAAAGCTTATTTCCCGATACCTTATCCTCACGATATATCATATTAATGACCATACCTTTCATAGTGCTGAAACAGAGGGAATATTCTCAATAAATCACATACTAAAGGATATTCTATATCATTGTCAAGGGGACAGTTATCTGTCTTTTTGGAGCTAACAAGACAGATGAACCGTCCTCGTATCCTCAAAATTCTCTATATATTGTATATTTTGCTAAACTTTCTAAAATTTCTTACGATATATATTAATATATATCGTAAATACACAACGTTAACAAACGAAAGGTGCAAATATATGAAATCAATATTAATCAAAGTTGCTACAAGATTCATCCCAAGCTTACTGGTTGGTTTGATTCTTATCAGTGTGTCAGCGGATTTCAGAGCTGAGACGTCTGACGTCGGCAGGACTGATACCGGACGTCCAAATAGAAGCAGTGCCAATCACAATGCCGCCGGAACCGGTGAAGCTGCAACAGGTGAAGCAGGAGCCGATGAAACGAGAACAGCAAGCAGACCAAACTATTTCATTGCAACCGACGGGACAGGTACAAACAGAGCTAATTATTTCAATGCAACCGGCGGAACAAATGAAACAACAACAAACAGAGTCAGCAGCAACTCATTTGTGCCGCATGGTCAATTTGTCAACCCGTTGACCGGCATGCCTACTGTAAACGATGTTTCCCGCAACAGACCGGTAGCGATTTCTGTAAGTAATCAACGCGGCGCGTTGCCGACAAATGCAACTAACGGTATTTCACAAGCAGATATAATTTACGAGATGCTGGTTGAAGGCGGTATCACTCGCTTTGTTGCTCTATATCAAGACTTTTCAAATGTTGGTGTTGTCGGAAGCATACGCAGTGCAAGGCATTATATCGTAGAAATCGCGGAAGCGTATGACGCTTTGTTTCTACATGCCGGCGGTAGTCCGTTGGCCTTTGAAGAAATAGAAAACCGTGAAATTACGAGTTTTGACGAAGTAAGAGGAATACGGAATCAAGTATTTACAAGAGATGTTAACAGGATACCGGGACATACAGTGCTGCAATATCACGGTGCGATCACGTCAGGAGCAAGATTTATGCAATGGCTTCCTTCGTATGACGTTAGAACAACACACCATAACAACTTTAGTCAAGCATTAAGATTTACAAACAACCCGATTCCAAACGGAGCGAGAGCACATGAGGTGGGGATTGAGTTCTCCGCAGTAAAAGACAGCTTATTCATCTATGAAGAATCACAAAACCTGTACTACATGGCACAATTCGACAGCTTTTTCACAGATGCAAATAATAATGCTCCTGTTACATTTTCAAATATACTGATCCTCGAAGTTCCCGTCACTGATTTGGTCGGACACGGTGAAGGCGCAGGCCGTCAAGACATGAACACCGTCGGCAGCGGCAGAGGGTACCTAATAAGCGGTGGCAGCTATGTCAGAATCAACTGGTTCAGAGCTGATAAAACCGCACAATTCGTATACACCTTAGAAAATGGAAGTGTCGTTGATTTCGGTCACGGCAAAACCTACATCGGACTCGTTCCACCCGGTGCAAATTTACATATAGGTTAGGTTTCGGAAATTAGCCATTCCCAGCAGCGGGGGCAGGTTATTCTTATTTTTCCCTTTCCTTTCGGTACTCGCATTCTTGTTTTGCAAGTAGGGCATCGATAGTATTTGTACTTTCTTTTATCTTTTATTTTTTGGATAATACTCTTAAACTTCATCCTTATAGGCCACCAGTAGCGGATAAACTTATCGTTTTCCGCTCTTCGGCGTTGAATGTTGCGAGAAAGCATACGAAAAAGAGTCAAACCAAATGTAAAATATGATATGAAAAGCAAAGGAGTATGCAAAAATAATGCATTAAGAAGTGACAGAACAAACGTCAAGATTATCAAGGCTATGCCAAGATGATCCGGTCCATATCTCCCAATCATAAACCTATGCAAAAAATTGCGCATTCATATCTCCTTGCCCCATTCCACGGAAGAGGATGCCGTCGCAGATGGTGGGGGTTGTACGATTAGCTACGAATATTTGCCGCCGCCTATAAACTCCCTCAATATCGATTCCGGCGGGACAACCGATGAGTCGATTTCTTCAAATGCCTTCAGAGCCGGGAGTAATGAGCGAAGTTCATCAAGTCTCTCCGTTCCGTCGGGGACTTTGCTTATTGCTTCATAAGCCAGTTGCTTCATTATCGGGACTTCGTATGCCATGGAAGAATCGAATAAAAGGTCTGCTTTGTATTTAAAGGGTGAAATGTATTTTTTCTCGCCCTCGCGTACATTTGCCCACATCTTCAGTGTTCTTGAAGCACCCATACCCCGGAACAGTTCATCGCGAACTACACGGCGAAGCAATCTCGTCCATGTTCTCTTGAAGCAAACATTATGGTTTTCTTCTATATCCGAACGTGCGCTGATATAAAGCTTAAATGCATTCGGATGTTCATCCGCAAGCATATCATTTAGAGCATGAATACCCTCGAAAACAACAATTTCATCATTTGCCAGTTTTAGGGGTTTGCTTCTTAACGGGTCACGGTCTTGTATATTAAAGCAAAAATAAGGTATTTCGACTTCTTTTCCCTGGTCAAGCTTCGTGTAGTGTTCATTAAGCAGTTCCAAGTCTAAGCAATATGGGGATTCGAGGTCGTGTTCACCGTCAGCAGTACGCGGAGCCTCTTCACGGTTATTTGAAAGAAAGTACATGTCCATGGAAATTGTATGAGCAAATATGCCGAGGTTTTTAATTGCATCACAGATTTTCATTGCTGTAGTTGTTTTCCCCGAGCCCGAAGGTCCGGATAAAAATACAACTCTGCTTAGATTCGATCTTTCTGAAATAGCGGCTGCTGCCTCCATAACCTTTCTGTCGTAAATCGCCTCGCATTCTTTAGCAAAACCCTTTGGATCATCAATCGCGCGTTTGTTTATCGTATCAATATTATATGGATATGGCATACTCTCTTACTCTCCCTGTTTTTTCTTTCATTTTTTCCGTCATATTAATATACTCAAGAGGATATTTTGCATTAAATACACGCTCTATTCTGCCATCGGAAGTTACCAGCTTTGTGACTCCCCCGCCGCCTACTGCCAGTACCGTGCACAACTCATCCATCATGCAGGAGTTGTAAATTCCCTCATATCCGGGCTTACTCCATCCTGTGTTTTCAAACCCGCCGGAAATATATTTTTGTCTGTATATATAATACGGAGCATACTTGGATTCCCTAAGCTGATGTGACGCATATCCGAGCATTTCTCCGACGTTCGCTCCACTAGGTATTATCGTATTTTCCAGCATTATTCGTGAGCCTTTTTTTAACGAAAGCGTGTGAACTGTTATGTTCTCCGGCGAAAATTCAATAACCGAATCGAGCGTTTTCTTAAAACCGTCAAGAGTATCACAAGGTAATCCCGCAATTATGTCCATATTGAGTGAAGCATCTGTCCGGCGGACTAACCGTGCAGCCTTAAACACATCTTCAGAGCTGTGCTTTCGCCCGATGGCAGTTAAGACTTCCGGTGACATGGATTGCGGGTTAATACAGATACGCTTTGCACCTAATCGTGTCATAATTTCGAGATTTTTTGCCGTTATGGTGTCAGGTCGTCCTGCTTCTACAGTATACTCACGTAATCCGGAAAAATCAAATTCTTGCAAAAGAGCCGACATAATCAGTTCCAAAGCTTCTTCGGGAAGTGATGTCGGCGTTCCGCCGCCTATGTATACAGAGATTATCCGCAATCCAAGCTCTTTTGTTTGCTGTGCAATGGATTTTATTTCTTGCAATAATGTCTCAACAAATGGCTCAATTAGATTATTCGAACGTTCAACCGAATTACTGACAAAGCTGCAATATGCACATCTTGTAGGACAAAACGGTATCCCTACATATAAAGCTACATCCTTCGGAGCAAGCGTGCTTCTGCACCGGATGGCAGCTTGCGCAGTTTCGACACATAATGCCGCTCTATCTGACGTAACATGGTATTTTTTGATAAGTGTTTCTATAACTGTTTGTTCACTATTACCTTTTACAAGTAACTTTTCCGCAACTTTTGCAGGGCGAATCCCTGTAAGCGTTCCCCATGGGGGATAGCGCGCAGCTTTAATTGTCATTTTTCATTTCATTTATCATATTATTTACGGCATACTTCATATACCTGTTAAAGCTTCTCTCATAACTTAAAGTCGAAGATTGTGCGTGTCCGGGGTAGACCTCATAGTCGCCGTCTAGCTCAAACAGGCGTTTTAAGGATTTCATCATTATTTCGTCACTGCCGCCTTCGAGGTCTGTTCTTCCGCAGTCGCCTCTAAAAAGTGTATCTCCGGTGAAGAGTGCATCTTGGCACATGAGCGTGACCGACCCGGTCGAATGCCCCGGCGTTTCCATAACCTTAAACTCAAGACTTCCGACATTGATTACGTCTCCTTCAGAATAAAACCTAAGTTTTTCAGTGTCTTCGAGTTTATGTCTCCCATTTTGACCGTTGCGGTTAACTTCGCCCTCGTGCACATAAACAGGTGCACCTGTCGATTCCTCAACCGCATCAAGAGCCATGTGATGGTCATAATGCCCGTGTGTTAAAAATACAGCAACTGTATTTAATTTGTTGGACTCGATATAGTCAAGTATCGTATTTGAATCAGCTCCCGGATCAATAATCGCACATTTGTGCGTTTCTTCATCAGTAACAACATAACAATTAGTCTCCAACATCCCGACAGGTAATGTTTTTATCAGCATTTACTTTTTTCCTTTCTACTATAAAAATTCTCTTGTATTTGAGGTTAGTGGAAAACTTGAACAACGGGAATTGGAGTTATAATTTTCAATTCCGTCAAGTGTAGCCATGGACGGTGGAACGTCCGACAATAGATTACACGATGCACTCTTTGGCGGTAGGAATTGTAAAATTATAACTCCAATTCCCATTGCGTTCCAATTCTATATACTATTCCTCTTCTTTCTTATATCATCACCATAGAACGTCAGTACCTGATACTCGCCTTCCAGTCTGGACATTATCTGTTCGGAGTATTTTTTGTTTAGTTCCATCAGTGTCAAATTCGAGTTTATTATGGTTTTCCGTCCTGTGACAAGACGTGTGTTTACTATTTCATAAAGCGTTGAAATCGTAAATGCTGTAATCATCTCTGTGCCTAAATCGTCAATTATCAATAAATCGCATTCAAGATATCTGTTTGTTTCGTTACGTAACCGTTCTAAATCATCGGTGCGTTGGAATTTTGCGTCTTCAAATTTCGCGAATACGGAAGATGCCATGTCATAAACGACAGAAAATCCGTTATCAGCAACAACTCTTGCAATACATGCCGATAAAAATGTTTTTCCAAGTCCCGGCGCACCGTTAAAGAATATGTTCATGGAATTACTTCCGAAACTCCGTGCATATTCTACACAAATTTCATAAATAACTTTCATGCTTTGCCTTGGTGAAATACCTGTGTCCGAAGCCGGTGTATCGCTGTAAAATGAAAGATTAAAGGTCTCAAAGGTTTCATTACCGAGCTTGAACAGGTTACTGAGCGACGCACTTTGCTCTTGCTTGTAGATAGCCGCAAGACATTCGCACATTTTGGCATCCTTAAATCCTGTGTCATGGCATTTTTCGCATATATATTCGTTGTCGAGATAACCTTCCGGAAATCCGGCACAGTTTATTATACCCCGACGCTCTTCTTGCAGCTTCTGATTTCTACTGCGGATATCATCAATTAGCGATGATGCTCCGGTCCCCACAGCAACACCAACAAGCTCCGCCATTGTCGCTCTAAGCTCGGCATCAATTAATCGCACAGCCGGAAACTTTACGTAAACACCTTGCAAACGTGTTTCAAACTGTTCCTCTTTCTCTCTACGCCGTTTTTCGAGCGTAGCCTTTGCTCTTGCCAGTATCTTGCCATCCAATGCCATTTTAGTGTTTTGCCCTTTCTTGTATGGTTATCGGCAGTTGGAATTGGAGTTAGCATTTTGCAATTCCTACCGACAGAGAGTACGTCCTGTACTCTACTGACGGACGCTCCACCGTCCATGCCTACGCTTTACGGAATTGAAAATACTAACTCCAATTCCAACTGTTCAAGCGTGTACAAATTTCTGCTAATTATTCTTAGTCTTATCCAAAAGACGTTGCATTCTTTCTATGTCCGCGCGGTTTGGTTCTCCGTGTTTTTGTTTTCCTTGTGATGCACCTCGAAAGTTACCTTGAGATTGACCCGCATTCCCGGAACCGCCTTCACTATCTTGTACCTGCTGTGCTGTTAGGAGTCCTTTTATGTGCCAGTTTCTAACGATTTTATCAATATACGGCCATGCAAGGCTGCCTGTTTTTACCATTGTTTTGTCATACGCAATTGCAATAGCATCGGGTTCCATACCCATTTCAATCCAATCGTCAACATAACGTTTTTGTGTCGCTGAAAATTCTCTGTCCCAAATGCATAGGACTCTTTTCATTTCACCGCGGACGCTTTTCTTCGATTCCAGAGCTTTTAAGTATTCCTCTGCTCTTTCAAGGCTGAAAATCCCCTCGCGCTCCCATGTGTATGCGGCTTTTTCAATATACTTTACATTTGGTGCGCGACCGTCTCCGGTAATGCGGCTCTCACGTATACAATGCGTGATGAGCAGAAGTATAACTTCGGGTGGCAAGCGTAAATTGTCATAAATCCCGTATAGCCGCAGAAGTTCGTCAGGCGACAATTGCTTTCCGAGCCTGCGCTGTGTTTCTTCAATGACTACAGAAAAATCAGATCCCGATTGAAGGACTTGCTTAACTTCATCTTCCGTATGTGGACGTGGTTCTTTATATGGAGGCAGGGAGTCAATACCGCTCTCAGAGTCGGAAGCGGCATTTCCGGTCTTTGCACCGTTGATATTATCAAGATTAATCAGCCTGAGCCGTGACAGCACCGCCATGGCAGAAGCTACCCAGCCTTTGCTTTTATCAAGCGCAATCGCAATCTCCGACTCTGACAATTCCTTTTGCTCATGCGTCCTGAGTATATACAAATACAGCAGCGCAGCGTCACCGTCACCTGCACGTACAAGCTTATCAATTGTCTGCCCGGCTATGGTAATTATCTCAGGACCGGGCAGGGATATCTTCAACTCCGACACACGAATACACCTTTCAATAACTAATTTGACATTCTATGTTAACTGTTCAGAGGGTGTCCGGAAAACTTTTAATAGTTTCAGTCAGCACACAAGTTTTGCCGATCAATACAAGTTTCCACTATAGTGCTAGTGCATTGGCTGGAACTATTAAAAGTTTTATGGATACCCTCTGAATAGTTCGCATAAGCTCATTCTGAACCCTTTATTTTTGCAATCAAGTCCTTCAGTACATCTTCCATATCCGGATGACCTATTTCCTGCAAGCTGTATTCTACACGGGTGTTTGGTTTATCAATATCGATTACTCTGGCGAGGTCTATCGGTGTAGCGATTATTACCGAGTCGCAATCGACACGCTTAATTGTTTCCGATAAGTCATGTCTTTGCTCGTCACCGTAGCCCATTGCGGGCAGGATGTTTTCTATGTTCGGATAAGTCTTGAAGGTATCGGCAAGCCTTCCGACTGCATAAGGCTTCGGGTCAACGATTTCTTTTGCGCCGAAACGCTTTGCGGCAACTACGCCTGCACCGATTTTCATTTCGCCATGTGTTAGTGTCGGACCATCCTCGATGACCAAAACACGCTTGCTGCGAATAAGTTCCGGCTTTTCTACACTTATCGTTGATGCGGCATCGACGACTACTGCACTAGGATTTACACGTTCAATGCTCTCTCTGACGGTTAAAATATCTTTGTAATCGGCACTGTCAATTTTATTTATAACAACAACATCAGCAATGCGAAGTGTCACTTCTCCCGGATAATATGACAACTCATGCCCGGGTCTGTGCGGGTCTGTGACAGCGACCATTAAGTCCGGGTAATAGAACGGAAAATCATTGTTGCCGCCATCCCAAAGAATAACATCACAACCGTCGGGATCATTTTCGGCAGCACGTAAAATCGCTTCGTAATCCACACCTGCATAAATAACATTGCCCCGCTCTATATGCGGCTCATATTCTTCCATCTCTTCAATGGTACAATTATGCTTTTTCAAATCATCAATAGTCGCAAAACGCTGCACCTTCTGCGCCTCGAGGTCGCCGTACGGCATTGGATGACGAATGGCTATAACCTTCAGCCCGTTGGCCATCAAAACCTCGGCAATGCGGCGGGATGTTTGGCTTTTTCCGCAACCTGTTCTAACCGCACCTACTGCAATAACCGGCTTTGTGCTCCTAATCATAGTGTTTTTATGACCCAGCATCGTAAACGCAGCACCGGCAGCATTGACTTTTGCACCGAGACTCATAACATATGTATACGGCACATCACTGTACGAAAATACACAAGCATCCGCATTAAGTGACTTTATCAAATGCTCTAACTCGTCTTGCTCATAAATAGGGATACCTTTCGGATATAATTCCCCTGCCAGTGAAGCAGGATACTTCCTGTCAGCTATATCAGGTATTTGAGCCGCTGTAAAAGCTACAACCTCATAATTCGGATTGTCTCTGTAAAAAACATTAAAATTGTGGAAATCGCGTCCTGCAGCTCCGATAATAATAATTTTGCGTTTTGACATATACTTTACCTCCAATAAACTCTCATAAACGTACATGTCAGTATATCAGCACAGACCAAATAATTCAACGGAAAAAATTGACCCAATCTGCAAATTATGGTAAAATGACCATTATTGCGCTGTTTTGGAGTAGGAGGTGTATGATGTCAGCATTAGCAGCCGATTATACAATGCAAACAGTACTCATTTATGACACAGACGGAAAGCATCTGATAACCACCTATGTCTTGATGCATGAAAAAGACACAAAACAAATTATCGTAGAAACGCTTCCCGATTGTCTTAAGCTCAATAACAACTGTAAAGTTATGATATTATCAGCCCCGGTTCCTGTTGAGTTTGACGGAAAAATAAAGAGGCTCGGTAACGGTCTTTGTATAGCTATGTTTCAAGGGCAGGAAAGAGACGGCCGCAGCTCGGAAAGATACTCCATAAACACACCGGCACAGATATCAACCCTTGTAGTAGACGGTCAGCAGCACCAGATTCAGACACCTATAAAAGTAATGCTCATGAATATCAGCACTACAGGTCTGCGTTTTCGCGCACCATTTTACTCATTTGAAGTCGGCGACCAGTTCCAAATGGATTTTTCAGTAGGTACGAATCAAAAAAAAGCTGTAGTCAAGGTTATGAATGCGGTTGACAACGGGAGCGAATCCTCCGACTATGGCTGCCGCTTTATAGCGGTTCAATAATATGAATATGAAACAGAGATAATAGTAATGAAAGCACTTAGAAAAATCTTACCGTCAGAAATAATAATATTAACAGGCGCTGTGTTTACACTCATTACATCAGCGTTTATTTACTTGCTGCTGATAAGCTACGGACTTACCACAATACTTGCTATATGTGTTTACATAACAATAGTTGCAATTGTTTTATTGATTGCCGGAGCAACACTGTACAAAATTTACTCAAGGCTGGGTAAAAAAGCATTTGAAGACGAAATAGATGCGAGAATAAGAGATCAGGCATTAGCGGAAGCACTCATAAAAGCGCAGGCTGCAAGCCGTGCGAAGAGCGAGTTTCTGGCAAACATGAGCCACGAAATAAGAACGCCGATGAACGCCATAATCGGGATGACAAACATTGCACTATCCGCACACAGCATTGAAAGAAAAGACTATGCTCTGGGCAAAATCTGTGATGCGTCAATTCATCTGCTCGGAATAATTAATGACGTGCTTGACATGTCGAAGATAGAAGCCGATATGCTTGAGCTGCATCCTACACCCTGTGTAATTGAAGAAATGATAAGAAAGGTCATTAGCATCGTTAACTTCAGAATAGTTGAGAAGCACCAGAAATTCTCGGTATTTATTGATGAAGATATCCCGCATGTATTATTATGCGATGACCAGCGTCTTGCGCAAATAATTACAAATCTGCTTTCCAACGCCACAAAATTCACCCCTGAAAATGGCACAGTCAGCTTGAAGGTAAGCTTACTTGGAAACATCGGCAACGAGTATATGATAAAATTCGACGTAACGGATACCGGAGTTGGAATAAGCGATGAGCAACAAGCACGGATGTTTAATCCGTTTGAACAGGCAGACAGCAGCACAGTCAGAAACTACGGCGGAACAGGACTTGGTCTTGCAATCACAAAACGTATTTTGGAGCTTATGGGAGGTACAATCTCAGTATCTTCAAAACTCGGCAAAGGCTCCACCTTTACAGTCACAATAAGAGCGGAAAAACCAAACGAAGAAACAATGATGTCGCTGAGAGTAGCCGATAAAACGAATATAAGCAACATCAGAGTACTGGTCATAGACAGTGACGAAGATATTCTGGAATACTTTTTAGACATTGCATTGCGTTTTAATATCCCGTGTGACACAGCAAACAGTGGAGCAGAAGCTCTTAAGCTTATTGACAGCGGGAACAAATACGATTTGTTTTTTATCGACCGGAAAATACCCGACATGGACGCAATAGAGTTATCCCGTCGTATAAATGAAGAAAAGACTGATGAATCTGTCGTAATAATGATTTCCTCCATACATTGGCAAGACATAGCGGATGCCGCAAAAGATGCCGGCGTAGGTGGATTTCTGCCGAAGCCGATTTTCCCGTCAGATGTACTTAAATGTATTCATAGTTATTTCGGCATTGATTTACTGCGCGAAGATGACGACAGCAAATCTTCCGATTTCGATAAGTTTTGGGGTTATCGCATATTACTCGTTGAAGATGTTGAAATTAACCGTGAGATCGTCATGGCTCTGCTTGAGCCGACGCAAGTCGATATTGACTGTGCGGAAAACGGCTCGGAAGCACTTAAGATGTTCACCGAAAATCCGCAAGACTATAACCTCGTCTTCATGGATATCCAGATGCCAATCATGGACGGTTACGAAGCAACACGCCGCATTAGAGCTTGTAACGCTGAAAATGCAAAATCCATCCCGATTGTTGCGATGACAGCCAATGTATTTAATGATGATGTCCGCCAATGCCTCGAAGCAGGGATGGATGGTCATTTAGGTAAACCCGTTGACTTTGATGCCGTAATGAAGACGATGAGAAAATACTTATATATGCAAAAACCGGTCAAAGAACGCCGGAAAGGAGACAGACGGCAAAGCGCCCGCGACCGTCGTCAAGGAGACGAAAGACGCAAGGGAGACAGAAGATCAAGTGAGTAAAAATAAGAAAATACTAACTTACAGCTTGACAGCTCTTTTGCTGTTGGGCTTAATTATCGTCGGATGTCGCGGCTTTGTTAATCCGGGTACACATAACCCCGATGATCATCAGCCGCCGGACAACGATGAAAATACACCATCTACAAACGGTGACTACGAGAATGACAGCCCGGAAGAAGAGGATACTGCCGAAAAAGGCTTCAGAGCAGTTTGGGTGCCCTCGGTAATTAACCTTGATTTTCCGTCACGCCAAGGGCTAAATGCTGAAGCACTGAAAAGAGAAATAGATACAATTGTAAACCGCTCTGCCGAAATTGGTTTAAACGCAATAATCTTTCAGGTCCGGCCTACGGGAGATGCATTTTATGAATCGGACATTTTCCCGTGGAGTCACTGGCTTTCAGGCACTCAGGGAGAAGGGATACCCGGTTTCGACCCGCTCGCCTACTGGATAGAAGCTGCGCACGCACAAGACATTGAACTCCACGCATGGCTTAATCCGTACAGAATAATCCATACGGTTACAAATAGTTCCGACCCGAACACCCTATCTCCCGACAACCCTGTTTTTAAGCACCCGGAGCTGGCTTTCGGATGGATAGACAGAAGCGAAAGGCAAGGATTGATCCTCGACCCGGGTCTTCCCGAAGCGCGGCAACTGATTATTGATGGCATCTCGGAAATCCTAGTTGGTTACAATGTGGACGGAATACACATTGATGATTATTTCTATCCCACCCCCGGCACGAGTATTGATGATGCCGCGACATTTGAAAGATACGGTAACGGATTAGATTTGCATGACTGGCGGCGCGAAAACGTCAATACATTGATTCAAGAAATTCAAGCAACCATCCGTGCGCATAATGAATACCACGGCACAAACGTGCGTTGGGGTATATCTCCGTCAGCTATCTGGAAAAATACCGAATCCGACCCGCTCGGTGTTGATGTCCCAAGCACATTCGAGTCCTACCATCTTCTTTATGCAGACACACGCCGCTGGGTTTTGGAAGAGTGGGTTGATTACGTGTGCCCGCAAATATACTGGTACATAGGTTTTGAAACTGCCGACTTTGAAGTAATACTGGATTGGTGGGTAGACCTTTGCAGAGATACCGGGGTGGATTTATATATCGGACATGCCGCGTACAGGGAGTTCGAAAGGGATCAGCCGCCGCACTGGGAAGGCGAAATGATTCGCCAGCTCGAAAAAACAAATGAAATTGATACTGTCAAGGGTAATGTGTTTTATAGATTTCAATCAATTCAAGGCACACTCGGCAATACCATACGTGACTTTTTCCGCATGAGTGATGGAACTGAAGACCGCTTGCCTGTCATGATACTTGATACACTTTCAGTAGGTATGCCGTATAGAGATATCGTTTTCTCGGGAACAGCGGATAATGCGTCGGGGTACAACATAGTCGGGACAAGTCTTCCCGACAGACCCCTGTTTTTAAATGGCGAAGAGGTTACAAACCGTACGGTCGAAGGGTTCTTCTTTGTGTTTGTTCCGCTGGTAACAGGGGAAAATGAGTTCATCTTCAGTCAGGAAGGTCAAGAAGACGTAATACGTCTGATAACAAGAAATGCCCCAAGCGGTGGTGGCGGCGGGGGTGCGGACCCGGTGACAGTGAGACAAATCACAACACCGAGATATGCAACAATTGTTACTGACGAAGCATGGCTTTTCCCGTCACACACAACCACAGGCGGTTCTGACTGGTTACTATCCAGGGGGAAACAAGACCGTGTCATAGCCGAATCAAGCAACAGCTTTGTTAAGCTCTCAAGCGGTGCATGGGTCATGGACAGCAATGTAGCACTTCGCACAGAAAACGCACCCATCATAAATGTGCTAAAAAACGGTATCTATCGCAGCGGGGAACATCTTGACATGCTTGTATGGCAGTCGGATATTTTTCCCGTTGTTAACCCGAGGTTTGACGGTAATGTTTTGACCATCAGCTTCGGTATGCATACGGAACTGCCCTCGTTGAACCTGCCCGCAAACTTATCACAAACTGTATTTTCAAGCTTTAGCAGCGGAATAACCGACGGAGTGCCGTATTATGAATTTACCATCAGAGATGATGTCAATTTTGAAGGTTACTTTACCGAGCATATAGATGGTGAGTTTCGATTTAACCTCAAGAAAAGAAAAACACTGTCACAAGGCGACAGACCACTAACCGGCATTTCAATAGTTCTTGACCCCGGACACGGCGGTGACTATTCGGGAGCGATCGGCCCGTTAGGCTTAGTTATGCCTGAAAAATACCTTGCACTCATAAATGCGCAAAAGCTTGCAGAGCGTTTGGAAGAATTGGGCGCGGAAGTACACATGACAAGAGATACCGATGATACAGTCAGTCTTCAAGACCGTGTAAATCTCAGCTATCAGTTAAGACCCGATTTATTTATCTCGCTTCATATAAACAGCGTAGCGGAAACGACTAATGCGACAAATATACGGGGCTTTACCGTTTGGTACAGAAACCCGAACAGTGTAGATATCGCACAGTCAATGCTGGATGTTATGCACTTTATTAATCCTGCAACAAACCGTCATAGGAGTCTCGTCCAATTTAATCTGTTTGTCTGCCGCCCCTCATGGACACCCTCGGTTCTGTTGGAAGCCGGTTTTATAATTAACATAGATGATTTCGTCTGGATGATTGACCCGGTAAATCAGGACAAAATGGCGGATGCGACGGTGCAGGCGATACTGGAGTATTTTTCCGGGTAACGGAAACAACCCCCGGCTCTGCGAGCCACCCCCTTCCGCGGAAGGGGGCAAGACAGATTATACAAACATGCCCCCTTCCACGGAAGGGGGTGCCGTCGCAGACGGTGGGGGTTGTCTGTATAACTACTTACAAAGCCGTATCTGCCTTAATGTTCTATAGTTTGACAAATGATGATCTACTCTCTCTATTAATTTGGCATCATCTACCGGCTTTACCATAAAATCACTTGCTCCGGAGTGCAGTGCTGCATTTACGGTGTCCATTGTGCCTTCGGATGTCAGGAAAATTATCGGAGTATCCTGATGCTCGGGATGTTTTCGAATAATCGGAACCAAATCAAATCCGCTTAATATCGGCATGTTGCAATCAAGAATAAATAAGTCGGGCTCTACAGACCTCAGAAGCTCCTTAATACGCTCCGGGTTCGGGAGAGTGCAAACTTTATATTTGCTGCATAACAAAGCATGCATTGACTTCAAAATGCTTATATTGTCATCAACGGCGAGGATGACCGGCTGATTTTTTGTTTTAACATCAGGGTTTAATTCAGTTTCTATACGCTCAACCAAATCCTCTTCTTTATAAGGCTTTTGTACAAAACCTACAGCACCTAAACGCATGCCCTTAACGATTGTATTTCTATCCATTTGTGAAGTCAGAAACATAACGGGGATTTTGGAATGCGCTTGTGAGGATTTGAGCATCTCAAAAACCTCAAACCCGTCAGTCTCCGGCATATTAATATCAAGCAAAATAAGGTCCGGCTTCACTGATTTAAGGACATCAAACAACTCCTCCATTGACTGCGCGGGAAAGATGTCATACCTTTTTTTCAAGCACTCTCTTAGTGATAAAAGATGGAACTTAACATCGTCAACTACTATTATCTTTTTTCTAGTTTCTTCTGCGGCTTCCCCGTTATTCATACTATACCTCCAAAAACCCGTTCATTACGCAAAGTGTAAGCCATCTAACCTCTCTACTACCTCTGCAAAGTTTATCAAATCTACATTTTCGCGAAGCCACACGGAAAGCTCTTTATCCGTTTCATACTCGTACATTTCAATTTCTTCCATTGCCATTTCAGCAGCACTCACATCATAATTTTTGCACGCTGCACTCAGTTCTGTTAACAAATAATCATCGATAATATCTCTTTTCGGTTTTGATTCCGTGGAGGGATTTTCTTCTTTGACTTTTTTCAGCAGGTCGTTTACTTTCGTTAACAGCTTCCGGGCACTTTCGATTGCGGGTGTATTATTCTTGCTTATGTACTCGACATCTTCGGAAACTGCGGCTTTTTCGAGCTTCTCAAACCTCTTGGCAATCTGCTCGGCGTATATATCATAGCTTGCTCCTTTTATGCCGTGTACTTTTATTCTATAGCTTGCAATGTTATCAACATTAGTATTTTCAATAAACTGGAGCATACCTTCTGTAGAAATTGAATATGAATGCAATACCTTCATATATGCATCCTCGTCACCGTGATATCTGTTAACTCCGCGGACGATATCAAGACCTTTTATGTTCTTGTTTACCAGCTTTTCCATCTTTTTATGTTCAACACTATGAGCCTGTGTAAGCGCACGGACATCTGCCGGATGTCTGTCCCGTATGTATTTGTTCATTACTATGTTTAACTGACGTATGTCTATCGGCTTTGATACGAAATCGTCAAACCCGTTACTTAAGAACATATCGACCTGACCTGTTATCGCATTTGCGGTCAGTGCGACTATCGGGTTTTTGTATCCCAGCTCCCGAATAATTTTAGTCGCCTCAACTCCATCCATATCAGGCATCATATGATCCATGAAAATAATATCGTACAGTTTGCCGCTCTTGACTTTCTCTATTGCCGCCTGTCCTCCGTCAGCCGCGTCTATGTTCACTTCATACGGTGCTAAAAGTCCTTTTGCTACATAAATATTAACCTCGACATCATCCACTATCAAGATGCTGCCGTAAGGCATGGCTTCAAATACAATTTGCGCTCGTCTCTTGCTTGCGCCTCTGATTGTCCTGAACATTCGAAGGTTTTCAACGATGTCCCTGCCGAGAGTATCTTTACCTACTCTTCGCTGTGGAATTTGCACTGTAAATACCGAACCTTTACCCAACACGCTTTCAACAAATATCCCCCCGTGCATCAGGTTAATCAGGTTATTCGTTATGCTCATGCCGAGTCCCGAGCCTTCAATAGAGTATGATGGCTCAACGCCAAACCGGGTGTAATCCTCAAAAAGGGTTTCAAGTTGTTCCTGTGACATACCGCGGCCTGTATCGCTAACACTAAATGACAGCATAACCATATCTTCATTATTGTTATCGGCATAATCATCACCGTTAATGACCCCGTTACTTGTGCTCTCTTGATCGGGTGCCTTGACTTCGGATACCCACACCGACATTTTTATTTTTCCTTTATCGGTATACTTAAACGCATTTGAAAGCAGATTGTTCAGTACCTGCCTGACCCGGAGCCCGTCTCCGAACAGCGTTGCAGGTACAGATTCGTCAACATCAAGCTCAAATGTGATTAGTTTACTACCTCTTCGCAGAATATTAAGCTGTGCTGTATCGCTCAATACACTCGCTACGTCGTAGTTGCCCTGAGATATTTCCATTTTGCCTGCTTCGATTTTTGAAAGGTCAAGTATATCATTGATTATACTCAGCAGAAGATATCCAGCATTATATATCTGCTCAAAGTCTTTTCTTATCTCGGGGTTCAGAGAGTCATTCATCAACTGAATTTCCGTAATTCCCAAAACCGCGTTCATAGGCGTCCTGATTTCATGGCTCATAGTGCTGAGAAAATAACTTTTTGTTTTGTTTGCTTTTTCGGCAGCGATCCGTTGATGTTCGACCTCTTTTATTAACCTCTTTGTTTCTTCAACCTCAAGCAATATCCGATCGTTTAAATCCTTCGCTTCTGAGATATGTATTTTTAATGTTGTAACCATGGTTTTTAGAGCATCTACGAGAAATCTGACTTCATCCTTGCTATGTTTTTTTACGGGAAGGTCAAGGGGAAAATCAAGATCTCCGGCTGACACTTGTATCGCGTAGTTGGTAGCTTTACGTATGGGCTGTGCAATCCTGTTTCCGATCAGACCCGACAACAACGCGAATATCGCTATTACTGCGAGTGAGCTTGTTACAATAGCCATAATCACATTGTTCATACCATCCATCTGCTCGGTAATTGACATCCCGATACCCCACATGCCGATGACCCTGCCGCTGTCCGTGTCTCTTAGCGGCCATAGTGCTACCATACTCGGATCGCCCGTTACATCGTAGCGCGCTATTACTACTTCGCCTCTGTGAAGTACCCTGAACGAAACCATGTCATCTTCATGCACCGTTCCGACTATCCGATCGCCGTCTTCATCTCTAATGCTTGTCATGAGGTGGGTGTCGCCGTAAAAAATGGAAAAATTCATACTCGTGATATTATGTATCTGGTCTACATAAGCCTCTGATGCGATATTTGTGCCAATGCCTATTACACCTACAAAGATACCATCCTTGTAGATTGGTGAGAATGCGCGTATTGACAGTTGTATCACAGCGGTCGGATCGTAAAAAACGCCCGTCGATACCTCACCCGCCATAGCTTTAGCCATCATTGAACGACCGCTTATATCATCCATATAAAGGTCTGAATGCCCTCTGGCTAAAACAATTCCATCACTGTCAGTTATTGTAACCAAATCATATTCGAACCGGTTTTTCATGAATACCGCGTTTTCTTTTACCCTGTCAACATCATTGTCAGCCACCGCATCAATAAACTCGGGAATGGTCGCGAGTATTTGCACCGTTTGCTTTAGCTGCCTTTCTTCATCGTCTACCATGCTTGCAACCAGCGACTGCATTGCATGCATGTCATTATACAGGGAGTCGTTAAAAAGACGGGTTGTTAAAACCGAACCTATAACCAGTGTCAGCAAGCATGATGCAATAATACCCAACGCTGAAACCATAATAATCTTTCTGGAAATATTAAACCTCATATGTTTTCTCCCAAGCTTCGAAATTATTATTTCCCGCTATCATAACTCACAGCTTATTATATACACACTTTATCACGTAAATACATCACAAAACTGTTAATAATGCAGACGGAACAGGGGGATGGTTCATCTGTACTCTAGAGTAAAAACAGTAAAGAAGACAAAAAATGACAACTCCGTAATACAAGAGTTGTCATTTTTCAAGCAGTTACACTTAGGTGGCTTCATCGGGATTATCCGTTTTATCACATTTACACTTGCACTTAAACACCTGATATACAAGAGCAGCAAGAGCAGAGCCTATAAATGGTCCTACAATGAACACCCACAAATCCTTCAGCGCGGCTCCACCGGCAAAAATCGCAGGTCCTATGCTACGGGCGGGATTAACTGATGTTCCCGTAATTGGAATACCCAGAAGGTGAACAAATGTCAGTGTTAAACCAATAACAATTCCGGCAACAGCTCCTTTATTCTTATCGGCAGTCACGCCAAGGATAACAAGTACAAAAATAAAAGTGAGAATTACTTCAGTCATCAAACCGCCTAAAATACCTCCGGCATTTGCAAGACCGTTTGAGCCGAGTCCACCAGTAAGATCTGTTAAGCCACAAATTCTTACAAGCGCAAAAAGCTTTGCGGCACCTGCAAGACCACCGATGATTTGTGCAGTAACGTATCCGCAAAAATCACCGATAGTTATACGTTTGTCAAGTAACGCACCAAGCGAAACAGCAGGATTTATATGACAGCCGGATACATTTCCTATCACGTACGCCATAGCAACAATGGACAAACCAAAAGCAAGCGCAACCGCCAGATGCCCGCCATCCGCAGTCACTCCCAGTAATACAGCACTTCCGCACCCCATAAAAACAAGCACCATAGTGCCGATTGCTTCCGCAAAATACTTCTTCATTTACAATCTCCTCCAAAAAATATTTTGAGCTCCCCACTCACCAAGAACGAACATAACGATAATTAAAGATATAAATCAACCGGAATTTTAGCACATAAACTGCGCCATAACCGCATCAATCAAAACTCGTCATCAAAAACATATGAAAACCCTCTGAATTAAGAGTTGTCATTTGTTCAACTTTGGCACCCTCGACGCGATTCGAACGCATGACCTTCCGCTTAGG
Organism: Oscillospiraceae bacterium; assembly: GCA_009783555.1. Classification (GTDB taxonomy): domain Bacteria; phylum Bacillota; class Clostridia; order Oscillospirales; family Oscillospiraceae; genus WRMH01. The sequence continues at coordinate 20,083 of WRDH01000024.1, read as the reverse complement.
AGGCGGACGCTCTATCCTGCTGAGCTACGAGGGCTTATGCAACGAGTATTCTAACGTAAGAGGTAGTGTGTGTCAAGTTGTCAAGGGGACGGTTCTCCTGACAACATATGGTGAGTTTTCACCATAGTTTGTCAAGAGAACCGTCCCTCTGACAACATATATCTAGAACATATAGTCGAATATTGTGCCCGCGCTTGGGAAGTTTAGTTGGATGGGGTTTCCGAAGCCTGAGTATGCGAAGTTTTCAAGCCATGCGTTGTTAAATGCCGAGTTGCTTACGAACGCGGAGGTGTTGTTTTGTACGTTGTTTGCAAGCCTTCCGAGCGAAGCTCCGAAGCCGAAGTTTCTTCCGCTGTTTTCCGTAAAGAACTGCTCAAGTCTACCGTTTTCAAACGCTTGGTTTAGCCTTGCTGAATCTACGGTCATCTTGCCGCTGCTGTCAAATCCGATTCCTAAATCTTGCAGAGATCTGGAATATGCACTGGAAACATTCATCAACCGGGATGCGAGGCTTTGGGCTTTTAAGTCATTGACATTTCCCGCTGCTGCACTGAAGAGATTGTTATAGCTTCTGACCAGGCTTTCTACTACGCCTCTGATAAAGTTCATGTCTTTGCCCGGAGAGACCGTAACTGTTTGCTCTGAAGCTGCTCTAAATGTTGCACTGACTCCGTTCCCCAGGTTAACAGTGTTTGACTGTGATACTTGTGCCTGTCCGCCGTTTACTCTGTATATCGCATCTTGTCTAGCCCGCGATACATCATTAGCACCCAGTCTTGACGCTGCGTTACCTGTTATATCGGTAATTGAGAATGCGTTTCTTTCTGCAGTGCCGACGTTTGTTGATTCGACTCTGAGCATACTCATGTTGGTTTGTGAATCTGTTTCTACAGTTGCTCTCAAACCAAGTCCTGCGTTATTTATGGCTGTTGCCATTTTTTGTTGAACATCTCTGTTTGAATCGCCTGCTGCTACGCTTATCGACAACTGTGTGGTACGTCCGCCTGTTTCTATTGCGAAACGGTTGACTCCGCGATCCCCGCTGTATAATGCAGATGAACTGAGACGAGAACCCTCATTGAGCTGCCCCATGGCGATTTGATCCACCTGAACACTTGTCTCCCCGACACTGCCGGGGTTGTTTCCGGTAAAGTTAACGGTCATTACATCTGTGTTTGATGAAACTGCTGTCCTCTGCGAAAATGCCGGTCCCGATAACTCTCGAAGTGCATCTGTCAGCGCACTTGATGCCGATTTTATATCGCTTACGTATTGCATTGAGCTCGCACTTACAGAGCCCTGTCCCCTTGCATTGTTCGCGGGGAAGAACTCACGGCTCAGGCGGTTATTGTGCATAGCGACCTTTCCCTGAAACAGGGTGTTATACAGACCGCTTATGCCGGCGTTGTTTAGCCCTCCTGACACTCTCATAATCATTCACCTCCATGTGAAATGTTAAATGGACACCTTCCCACAGTCATTATACTCCAAGCCTAAGCTAAAGTCAATAAAATTTCAACTTTTTTTGCATTTATTTTGTCATTTTTCTCACGTTAAGGTCGATGAAATTTCAGTTAATTTTCTCATCCTGTGATTCATGCAGGATTTGGTCACAGGAGGCATAGAAATTTCCGCCAGCTCTTTAATGCTCAACTCAGGATTTTCGACTCTTAGCTGCGCTGCCTGCCTGAGTTTTTCGGGTAGTGAATCAAAGCTTCCCGCGTTCATTATTTTTGCTATACTCTCTATCTGCGCTGCGGCGGCATCTACAATTTTCGTAACGTTTGCTGTGTCACAATTGACCTTTCTGTTGACTGTATTACGCACATCTTTTTCAATTTTTGCCGACATCAGCTCCATCGCACGTATTGGTGCTCCGATGAATGTAAGAAAATCCTCAATTGCCGTGCTTTGCTTAAAGTATATTATATAGTTTCCACTGCGGGACGTTTCTTTTGGCATAAACCCCATTTCCAGAAGCAGTGAATATGTTTGACGGCTTACGTTATAATGGTCCGTTACAAGCTCCAAGTGGTAACTTTTCGCAGGGTCAGTGACTGCACCTCCTGTTAAAAAAGCACCTCTTATAAAACTTTTTATGCAACACTCACTTTCAAGAACACTGAGATTTACATGATGTGCAAGCAGCTCATTTTTAGTGAAACCGTAAACTTCAAATATACGCCCGATCTTTTTTGAATCATTGATTATGTACGCCTGCTTGCCGGCTTCATCTTCGTCCGGCATTATATCAAATGAAGTTTTAAACGCAGCTAAAAACATGTCAATTATATGCTTTCCAAGCTCTGTATTCCCGGTGATTATTTTAATCTCGCGAGCATTGAAAGTATTCCCGTACAACAACATACCATAACATTCCGCCACAGCACAGCAAGTGTTCTCCGGTGTAAGCCTTGATAATTCAGCTTTAGTATTGTACGAAAAAGACATCGTTCATCACTCTTTCTCAATATCCCTGTGAATGCAATCTACCGGATAACCTTGTTCACTCAGGTACTCTGTCAGAGCTTCCGCAAAGGCAGGCGATCTGTGCTTTCCGCCCGTGCAACCTAAACATACGACAAAATATCTTCTGCCTTCGTCAATAAAATGTGGAAGCAGATAATCAAGCATTTCGCAAAAACGCTTAAAAAACTCATTACTTTGCTCAAAGCCGAACACAAAATCCTTAATAATAGCATCAAGACCTGTCTTCGGGCGTAACTCAAGATCATAAAACGGGTTTGGAATAAAACGGACATCAAATAAAATGTCAGCTTCAACAGGCAGTCCATGCTTAAATCCAAATGATTTAACTGTTACATTAAGAGCTTTGCTTTCTGTCTCCTCGTTAAAGAGCAAATTAAGCTGTCGTTGCAGCTTACCGAGTGTTAATCCTGTTGTATCAATTACTTCATCTGCACGATTCTTGATTAAAGAGAGCATTTCGATTTCGTTTTTGACCGCATCAGCTAAACTTGAGCCTGTCGAATCAAGCGGGTGACGTCTGCGAGTTTCTTTATACCGCCTTATTATCGTATCTATCTCTGCTTCAACAAATAAAAGCTTTAAAACACAACCAAGTTCGCGCATTTCATCAAAAACTCTAAAAAGTTCGTCAACATTCTCAAGTGCCCGGACATCGGTAACAAGAGCTACACGCTCATACCTGCCGTGCGCTGCTATGCAAAGCTCGGCAAATTTCGGCATCATTTGCAACGGCATATTGTCAACACAATAAAAATCCATGTCTTCAAGAACAGCCGCCACGCGGCTCTTACCCGCACCTGAAATTCCTGAAATTATTACAACTTCCATATATAAACTTCCCCCTGTTATCTAATTATCTTAATCTCCGGGGATAAAATAACCCCTATTTGCTTGAAAACAGTGTCTTGTACATGTTCTATCACTGCTATAACATCCTTAAATGTGGCATTTCCTTTGTTGATGATAAATCCTGTATGTTTTTCCGAAATCCCGGCATCGCCGATTGAAAAACCTTTTAATCCCGCCTGTTCTATCAGTGAAGCGGCATAACAATCTTCTTTCGGGCGTTTGAACGTACTTCCTCCGCTGGGAAAGTCAAGCGGTTGGCTCTTATGGCGACGGACGTAAAGCTCGTCCATTGTTTTTTTTATCTTACTCTTATCACCCTTTTCCAGCCGTATCACTGCCGAAAAAATAATGTCACCTGTATCTGAGAACTTGCTTTTTCTGTATGAAAACTCGTTATCCGCAGCGGTCAACGTATATGCTCCCTCCGTTGAGTTGTATGCAGTGGTGCTATATATTACGTCTTTCATTTCTCCGCCATATGCTCCGGCATTCATCACCACAGCACCTCCGGCAGTTCCTGGGATGCCATGTGCAAATTCAAAACCTGTAAGCTCATTTTCACAAGCAAACTCTGCAATATCCGAAAGGAGCGCACCCGCCTCGACTTCAATGTAGCAATACTCCTGTGAAGTAGTATCTTCAATATCAACAATCGATATGCTGTTTATTTTCGATGTATTAATAACAACGATATCAAGATGTCTGTCATCGGCAAGTATATTTGACCCGTTACCAATCACAAGCGGTACTATCTTGTGTTCACTTAAAATACGGCAAATCTCCTCAAGGCAGGCTGTACTGCCGGGAAAAATCATTATACTGACAGACCCGCCGATCTTAAATGTCGTATATTCCTTAATCGACTCATTAAGCTTTACTAAGGCGTTTGGTAACTTACGGGTTATATCATTTATAAACTCAGATATTTGCGATTTATCTATAGTCATTAACCCTGACAACCTCCGGCGTTTAACGCCAACCCTTTGAAACCATCCCGGTACTATGTGCCGCCCCTACGCAAAGGGGACTTGGGTTTTATTTGTTATTTGTCATTTCTCATGTGCTGCTCTGGTAATCCGAAATCTTTTCATCTAAATGCTTGTCTATTTGTTTTGAAAACTCCAATGCTGCGTGGTATCCCATAAATTTCTGACGTTGGTTCATGGCTGCTACTTCAAGAATGACAGCAAGATTACGTCCGGGCTTAACAGGTATGGTTACAGTTGGGAGTTTAACGCCTAAAATCTCTACAGTATTTTCTGTAATGCCAAGTCTGTCATAGTTTGCATCATTGCGCCATAGCTCAATATTACATACAAGATGGATGTTTTGGTAGTCCTTGACCGCTCCGGACCCGAATATCTGGCGAACATCAATAACGCCGAGACCGCGAAGCTCGACATAATGACGGATAAGTTCGGGTGCTGTGCCTTGAATGACGTTAACATCAATCGCTTTTATTTCCACAGCATCGTCAGCAATAAGACGATGACCGCGCTTAAGCAGTTCTATCGCCGTTTCGCTTTTACCGACCCCGCTTTCGCCGATTAAAAGCAAGCCGACACCATAAACCTCAACCAATACACCATGTCGTGTAACACGCGGAGCGATTTCACGTTTGACAAGTCTGATAATCTTCGACATTATATCTGTAGTGTGAGCTGACGAGTTTAGAACCGTTATATCGTGCTTTTCCGCAGATTCCAGCAGAGCTCCCGTAATATCAGAGCCATGACACATTATAAGAGCAGGTATTTTATGCTTCATAAGTGTTTCCCACTTGCGAAGCCGCTCATCTCTTGGCAGACCCTCCATATATGATGATTCCATCTGTCCGATAAGCTGAATACGGGTCGGCTCAAAGTGCTCATAAAAATCGGCAAGCTGCAACCCGGGACGATGCACATCCCCCGAATATATCAAAACATCGTCAAAGTCCGAAGATCTATATACAACCTCCGCTTGTAATTCCTCCGTAAGCTTGGATAACTTATAACTGTAAACAGTCTCCATAGAAACACCCTCCGTTCTCCGGTGCACGACATTATATCAAGCATATAAACATAGTACAGCGAAGATTTACCCTAAATCTTATATCTAAAATTCTAACCTCTATATCCTAACCAACTTTCTCAACATTTGCAATGTTTTTAGAGAAATCGTATGTTTTTTGTCCAAATTCCGTAAACATTTCTGTTTCTGCAAAAATATGCTTGCATTTTATTTTCTAATCTGTTATCATTAGCAGCGTTGTCCGAAAAATCAAAAGAGGTAAACTAAAATGGCAAAGTGTTCATATTGCAGTAAAGGCGTGTCCTTTGGAATAAAAGTCAGCCACTCCCACAGACGCAGCAATCGTATGTGGAAACCAAACGTTAAACGTGTTGCGGCTATTGTTGACGGATCACCCCGTCGTGTCCACGTCTGCACAAGATGTCTTCGCAGTGGAAAAGTAGAACGTGCGGTTAAGTAAGTTCAGTTGGTACATATCAGATACCCATAGCGCAAGCTGTGGGTATTGCTATATAGGCGGCGTTTCTCACGGGACTTGTGTACATTACCTTTCAAAAACTTTTGCCGCCAAAACTAACGTTATAATGTTCATAAGGAAGGAAGATTTATTATCATGAAGTTTGGGATAATAGGCTTTGGTAATCTCGGAAAGGCACTTGCTTCAGCATTTATTCATTGCGAAAGTGTAACACCGGACGAAATATATATATGCGACAACTCACCTGAGGCTATAGCAACAGCGGAATCGCAGTCATATCATGCCTATTCTATATCACAGATAAACGAATTTATAAAGGCAGTAGACATCGTATGCATCACAGTCAAAGGTTATGTATTTGAAGAACTAGCCAAGGAAATTGACAAAAGTGTACTAGATGACAAGCTTGTGATAAGCATGATGGCGGGAGAAACCTTTGAAAAAATCTATTCATTGATCGGAAATGTGCAGCTTGCAAGAGCAATGCCCTCACTCGCGATTGCAACAAATGAGGGGGTTATTGCATATACAAAGATACCAAAGGATGTCGCAGATATATTTAACAAATTCGGTTTTGCATTCGAAACAGAGCCGGAAATAATAGAAAAGGTAATGGCATTTGCAGCTTGCGGTCTCGGCTACGCTGCATACCTGATCGACGCATTCGCAGCAGCAGGCGAAGCTATGGGTTTCTCTTTGGACACAGCATCTCACATAGCCGCACTATCGTTTAAAAACGCAGGCGATATAGGCAACTTCAGAGAAACAGTTAAAGCCGTCGCAACTCCCGGCGGCGCAACAGAACAGGGCGTACAGTACATGGATAAATGCGGAGTATATAATATAGTTGCAGGGGCTATACAAAAAGCATATGAAAGAATGACATAATTGACGCAAAAACTCAAATTCCAACTGCACACCAATTATATTAGAAAGAAGTAATTTTAACCATGTATAAAACACCAAAAAGCGAACTAACCACACGTATAGCACGATTCAGAATAGCCATGGACAAAGCATATGAGCAATGGGAGCTATGTGCGGTTGTTGGTGGTGTCAATGTGTTTTATTTGACCGGAACGGTTTGCGATGGTGTTTTGTTCGTAAAACGAGAAGGAGACGCTACGCTTTGGGTGCGGCGCAGCTATGAGCGGTCAAAGCTTGAATCGGAGTTTGATGATATACGCCCAATGAAGAGCTTTCGTGACATCGCTGATACATTTACGGTACTTCCCGAAACACTTTATATCGACAAAGCTAATGCAACTATGGAGTTGTTTGGGCTTCTGTCGAAGTATATGCCGTTTCAAAGCGTGTTTTCTCTTGACAGAGTTATCTTAGATGCAAGAGCAGTAAAGAGTAGGTATGAACTTGATATTATGAGGCGAGCGGGAACGGAAACAGACCGTTTGTACTGGGAAGAACTGCCAACGTTACTTCGTGACGGAATATCCGAAGTTGACCTTGCTGCTGAATTGTTTACAGTTTTTCTGAAAAACGGTTTTCATGGTATCAGCCGTTTTTCCATGCGAAATGTAGATTCACTTCTCGGACATGTTGCATTTGGCGAAAGCCCGTTATATCCATCTGCTTTTAACGGAGCTTCCGGAACAAAAGGGCTGTGTCCGGCAGTTCCGGTACTTGGCAATCGTGACCGCTACCTGCGGAGCGGCGATTTAATATATGTTGACCTCGGTGCAGGAATCGACGGATATCATATTGATAAAACGATTGTTCTCAGCTACGGCAAACCACAGCCGGAACACGTAATCGCAGCGCACAATCATTGCCTTGAGCTTGAACGTCTGGCAGCTTCATTGTTAATGCCGGGAACCGTCCCGGCTGATATATACGAGCAAGTGACCGCTTCGGTCAACGATGAATACAAGCAAAATTTCATGGGAGCTGCAGGACGCACAGTGCCGTTTATTGGTCACGGTGTAGGGTTAAACGTTGATGAAATGCCTGTCTTGGCAAAAGGTTTTACCGCTCCGCTGGAAGAGAATATGACAATAGCCATCGAACCAAAAATCGGCATCAACGGCATAGGAATGGTCGGCAGTGAAAACACATATTTGGTGACGGATCACGGTGGAGTGAGCTTGACGGGAGAACAAAGAGAGCTGGATGTCGTATAGTGTACACCGCAATGACGACCAAGAGTTTTAATTTTTTACCGGAAATTTCCAGAAATAGGAAGATTATTCCAAAAAGTTATGCTATAATGGATAAAAACCGATGGAGGAGGGTTCACACCTATGTCTGAAATAAAAAATAGTATACTAATAGTAGAAGATAGTGAAGTCAGCATTTCGGTTTTGACCGACATTCTTGGCGACAGTTATAATTTGCATGTTGCACGCAACGGTTTGGAAGGCATTGACATGGCGCGAAGCATAATACCCGATCTAATGCTGCTTGATATCATTTTACCTCAAATGGACGGGTATGAAGTTATTAAAGTACTCAAGAATGAGCCTAAAACAAGTGGAATACCAATTATCTTTGTTACGGCCCTAAAGAGCGTAGATGATGAGCGAAAAGGCTTACAGTTGGGCGCGGATGATTACATCAACAAGCCGTACGATCCGCTGGTTGTTAAGCTAAGAGTTGATATCCAAATGCGAATAGTCAACCATCTCAGAACAATCCGGATACTGAGCGAAGAGATAGAATCGTGGATGAGAGAAGAAAAATAGAGAGAGTTTATCAGATGCGATACCCTAACCTCTCATAAACTTCAACGATTTAAACAACAGGTTCAGACCCAGATACACAGGTACAGCACACAGACAGGTAATTACAGTTATCCAAATAGCGGATCCGGACAACACCGTTAGAACACCTGCATAGCCGAATGCGATTGCTCCGACGGTAAAACCGACAAGCATTGTTATTATCAGTGCAATACGCAAGGTATTCAACGGGCGGCATAGTGTATACAGCATTAAAAACCCGACGAATGTAATGATTATCAGTGACATTGTAGATTTCTCTAAAGCTGTCACATCACCTTGCAACGCAACATAAGACATTGCGGCTAATGCGATGAAGCTTGTTAAACCGGCGGGAAGTGCATTTCGGAAAACATTCACAAGAAATCGTCCTTTGACGATTTTTTTGTTTGCTTCCATTGCAAGGACAAATGAAGGAGCACCTATCAGCATCATATTAAATAGAGTAAACTGTGAAGGCTCAAGCGGAAATAGAGCTCCGAAGGGAATCGTAATTGACAGCACATATAATAATGAAAAAACGTTTTTTGTTATAAACAACGCAGCAGAACGTTCAAGGTTATTAATTACACGACGACCTTCCATAACAACTGCAGGCATTGCAGAAAAATCCGAGTTGAGCAGTACAATATCAGACACCTGACTTGCCACCTCACTGCCGGAGGCCATAGCAATACTGCAATTTGCATCTTTCAAAGCAAGCACATCATTGACACCATCGCCCGTCATCGCAACGGTGTTTCCCGCTGCTTTTAATGCTCTAACAAGCTTACGTTTCTGGTCGGGAGTAACACGTCCAAACACAATATACTCACTGACAGCGCGTTTTATCTGCCTGTCGGTTGTCAGCTCTGCAGCATCTATGAACCGCTCCGCACCTTCTATACCCGCTTCTTTAGCAATTTGAGACACAGTCATGGGGTTATCACCGGAAATAACAATTATTTTTACCCCTTGCTCTGCAAAGAATTTGAATGTACCCGGAGCCTCCGGACGCACCCGGTTTGACAAAAGTATCAGTGCTAGCGGTATCACCCTGCCTGAATCCAAAGGATTGTTTATATCCTTATCGTATGAAGCAAGTAATAAAACGCGGGACCCTTGTGCGGAGTAGGAATCAATCATCCTTTTATGTCTTGAAAAGTTTGCCTGGAGGATTCTCTCCGGCGCGCCAAGTAAATACGAATCTTCCATGCCGAAAGAAACCCCGCCGTATTTGACCGCTGAGGAAAACGGCATGGTTTTTCGTGCATTTCTTCTTGCGGGAGCTTGGATAAACGCTTGAATAGCCGCCATAGTTTCATTTTCCGCAGACATATTGCCCGCGTAATCGGCTACGATTCCATTTAGCTCATCATCGCTCAGTTGCCCTTCACACATTGAAACAATGCCTTTAACTTCCATTTTGCTCTCGGTAATAGTACCCGTTTTATCAACGCAAAGCACGTTTACTCTTGCGAGAGTTTCTACACAATTTCGTTCCTGTACAAGTGTTCTCTTCCTCGCCAGTCTAAGAACACTGACGGTGAGAGCTATTGAAACAAGTAAATACAATCCGTCGGGAATCATTCCGACCAGTGCGCCCACTGTACGTTCAGTTGCCACAACAACAGTGATGTCCGGCTGCATAAGCTGCCTTATAAACATTGCGATTCCGACAGGAATGATAATAATGCCTATAATTTGAACGAGACGTTTTAGTGTGGAAACCATTCCGGCGGATAGTTTGCCTTTTGTCTTTTTAGCTTCGAGCGTAAGCTGTGCAACAAAAGAATCTCTTCCGACCTTATCGAGTCTTGCCAGACACTCCCCGGAAACGACAAAACTCCCCGAAAGAAGCGTATCGCCGGGTCTTTTCACAATTTCGTCAGATTCGCCCGTGACAAGTGCTTCGTTAACATTGCACTCCCCATACAATACAATAGCATCAGCATAAATCTGTTGATCACCTGCAAACACAGCAATGTCGTCAAGCACTGTCTTTTCTGTCGGAATCGTTATTTCATTACCATCACGGATAACAGTCGCGTTTGGTGCAGTCACAAATGAAAGCTTTGCAAGCGCACGTTTTGAGCGAAGCTCCTGCGCAATACCGATAATGGTGTTGATAATAATTACAGGCATAAAAGTCAGGTTCATAAACGAACCGACAGCCACCAGACAAAGCGCAAGCACGGTAAGGACAAGATTGAGATAAGTGAAAATATTATCTCTCAAAATCTGTGCAACAGTCTTTTCTGCAGATACGGGTTTAGCATTGCCATAGCCGTTTTCCAGCCGTTCACGGGCTTGTTGACCGGTAAGCCCGTTCTCCATACGAGCGTCAACCCTCGGCAGCACTTTATTTAGCTTAACAGATTCAGTTCTTGCAGCCACGTCTTATCTCCATCCAAAATATCTGAAAGACATTCTACCACAAACTCGTGATAAAATGCACGACTTTTCGATGGGGGAATTTATATACAATCATCTGTTTAAAAAGGGATAAACCATTGACATTAGATATAGCTTAGCGTACATTAATAATATGATTTATGGAAAGAGAGATGTATTTCTATGCTAAAGGGTAAAGTAGCCGTCATCGGAGCAGGTTTTGTCGGCTCGACTATTGCGTACACGCTGATGCTTTCAGGTTTGGTTTCGGAGATTGTGCTGCTTGATATCAATGGTGATAAAGCGGATGGTGACGCCCTTGATATGAATCATGGCATGAGCTTTATCTCACCCGTCAAAATTACCGGCGGTGATGATTATTCCAATATCAAAGGCTCCGACATGCTGATAATCACAGCAGGCGTGGGGCAAAGACCCGGTGAGAACCGCATTGATTTGCTGAAACGAAATGTTGCGGTTTTTGAGGATATTCTCAATAAATCACTGAAATACTGCGATAGCAACACAATTATAATGGTTGTCACAAACCCTGTGGATATCTTGACTTATGTCGCACAAAAAGTCTCCGGATTTCCAAAAAATACCGTTATCGGTTCGGGCACGGTGCTTGATACCGCACGGCTTAAATATCTCATCGGTGAATACACCGGAATCGACCCGAGAAATGTCCACTCTTACATAATCGGTGAACATGGGGATACTGAGGTAGCGGCGTGGAGCATGACTACAATTGCAGGAATAAGTTTGGAAGATTACTGTGGTATCTGTAAGCTCTGCGGGGATGAGAAAGCGGGCGGCATACGAATTTGCAAAGATGAGTTTTATGTAAAAACCAGAGATGCGGCATATCATATAATAGAAAAGAAGGGTGCAACCTATTATGCGATAGCCCTTTCTGTCAGACGTATCGTTGAGAGCATTATCGGTAACGAAAACTCCATATTGACAGTTTCAAGCTTACTTGAAGGCGAATACGGCATAAGGGATATCTGCCTAAGTGTCCCCACAGTCGTTAACAGCAGGGGCGCAGACGGAATACTGGAACTGCCATTTTCGGAAGATGAGTGCAAAGCCCTGACCGCGTCCGCAGACACACTCTCAAAGCTCGCACGCGAAATTGGATATTAAAAGAAAGGAACTCAAGTATGTTAAATTTTGATTTTTATTCCCCTACACGCATCATTTTCGGCAAAGACACGGAGACACAGATTGGTGAACTTTTAAAGCCCCATGCAAAAAAGGTGTTACTGCATTATGGTGGTGGAAGCATAAAGAAAAGCGGTCTATATGACAAAGTAATAACATCTTTGAAAGCAGCCGGCATTGAGTTTGCAGAACTTGGCGGGGTAAAGCCAAACCCCAGACTCTCTCTTGTGCATGAAGGCATTGATTTATGCAAGAGGGAAAACGTCGAGCTTATTCTGGCCGTGGGTGGCGGCAGCGTCATCGATTCCGCAAAAGCTATCGCTATGGGTGTTTATTACAACGGCGATGTCTGGGAATTGTACGGCACAGCAAATCCTATTGAAAACGCATTACCGATTGCAACGATACTTACAATTCCTGCAGCAGGTAGTGAAGCAAGCCCCGGCACTGTCATTTCAAAAGAAGAAACAGAACAAAAACTTCCATATGGCAATAATAAGCTCCGTCCTTTACTCAGTATAGTAAATCCGGAACTGTTCTTTACTCTGCCGAAAGAGCAGCTCGGTTATGGGGTAGCCGACATGATAAGCCATGTTTTTGAACGTTATTTTACCAATACGACCTACACTGATTTAACTGACGGATTATGTGAAGCAACTATAAAAACACTAATAAAAAATGCCTCAATAGCATATAATGACATGGAAAACTATGATGCATGGGCTGAGCTTGGTTTTGCCGGCACAGTCGCGCATAATGACCTTATTGGCATGGGGCGAGAGCAGGACTGGGCATGTCACGATATGGAGCATGAATTATCAGCTATTTATGACGTTGCTCATGGAGCGGGGTTGGCTGTTCTTACACCCGGCTGGATGCAGTATGTGTATAAAGACAATATTAATATGTTCGTACAGTTTGCCGTCAATGTCATGGGCGTTGAAGGAAGCTTCCGTGATCCCGATGCTATCGTTTTAGAGGGAATATCCCGTTTGCGTGACTTCTATGCCAAAATCGGTCTTGAGACCACGTTGTCAGGCATAGGCATAAACGAAGAAAAACTTGAAGTGATGGCGAAGAAAGCGACAAAAGAGGCCTTCGGTAATGAAAGACCTCTTGGCGGATTTAAAAAGCTGTATTGGCAGGATGTGCTGGAGATATACAAGCTTGTGAAGTAGAAAGGTCAATCGACCTGCCTGACAGTTACCAGTCCGCCTCTTGTTAAATCCAAGGTGGGAGAGCCTCGGTACTCCACGGTGCCTACGCCGCCGGCGATGACGCTTAAATCGTCAGAGCAGCTTATACTTACAGAACCTACGCCCGCAAGGTTGATTGAAGCCGAGCGGGTTTGTAGTTCCAGTGCGTTTAGCCTTCCTGCGCCTGCCATGCTTATATCGGCTCTGTCAGCTGTGCCTGAGAGCTCCATACTGCCTGCACCGGCAAGATTAACCGAAAGATTTTGTACATCCAACACAGCTTTGGCATCTGCGGCACCTGCGATATGAATTGAAAAATCATCACTGACTATGGGATCAACAGCATTGAATCTGCCTGCACCTGCGTGAAATACGCAATTGAGTGATGGCGTAGAAACAGTCAACACGGGAGTATTGCCGGTACCCGTGATATTCAAGGTTCTTGTTGAGCGAACAGTGAGTATACCGCCGGATTCTTCAACGCTGATGTACTCCATGAGATTCGGCTGTACTTCTAAAGTAACGGTATCAGACGGTGCAGAGTGATAAACTATGTTGCACAGCATTTCAACTCTGACTTCGGTGATTTCATTGACGTTAAACGTAAACTTTTCCATACTACCCCTTCCGGCAACTCCCGCTCCTCCCCATTGTGAGAAGTTGATTGATACACAACCGACCGTAAACACGAAAGCGAGCACTGCACAAAACACTAAAACAATAACCTTTTTCATATATTCATTTTCCTTTCTATTAGACGAGAAGTCAAGACAAATAATACAGCAGCGAATATCAGAATTATCAAAGCGTATAAACTCATTCCCAGAGAGCCGACAGTTATAGAAATAAACCCGTATAATCTTGTCACTGTACCAAACGGCGCAACCAAGAGTGCTGAAACAGTTAACAAGTAAAATATTCCGACCCCTGCAAGGAAGGCAAGAAACCCTCCGGTATGTTTAGTGTACAGTACCGACTTCCGTAACGCCTTGCAAAACATGATGAGCATCAAAACAAAGAAGTATGTCGCAATACCTCCTGCAAACTGTATAAATGCAGATTGCAAGCTCAATCCAATGCTACCGGGTATCATTTGCAAAAAACTAAGCCCCAGATAATAACCGCCAAGGTTAATTGATAAGATGACCACACCTGCAATTGATATTGCCATTGTAATAAAATCCATAACAAACATAGCAATAACGCTTGCGAATATTGTATTTCTGCGTGGTGCCGGAGTAAGAGCATAAATGGGAGCACCAGACGTGGAAAATATAGTGTTGAAGATAGAAGCATCACCAATAATATTAAACACTGTCATAACACCGATTGCTGCTCCGCTGAGTGATACAGCGGTTATTAAGGCTGCTGCCGGCAGTATTCCAAGCAATCCCGGTATGATAAAAGCTAGATTCATCACAAGAATTACCGCGAACACAATCAACCTCGGAGATGCCCCCGCGCGAAATGCGTAAAAAAGTGAGCTTTGGAATTTAGTATGAGCCTTCATTAATGAACACCTCCAAATATGCTTGTTCTATAGTTTTGTTACGCTCCTCGCGTATAGTATCGCAATCGCCGGAGAACACGATTTTACCCTTTGACAGGAAATAAACATTTGTTAATATGCGTTCTATATCTTTTACCAAATGCGTCGAAATCAGTGTTGACGCGCCATCGGGCTGCATTGAGATGATTGTGTCGATAACTTTAGTTTTTCCGACAGGATCGATCCCGTCAAGCGGCTCATCGAGCAGATATAAAGACGTTTCGCGGGAAAATGTTGCAGCGAGTGCAAGCCTTTCGTGCATACCTTTTGACAAGCTCTTGGCCGATGAGGTCAAGACTGGATTCAACTCAAGTAATCCCATCAGTTCTTCTGCGCGCGCTTGCGAGTAATCGGGATACATGTCCTTATAGAATGCAAACACATCCTTTACGCGCATCCAGCGTGGGAACTTCATATAATCGGGGCAAAACCCTATAAGTTTTCTTGCTTCCGGACATGCTTCCGTTATATCTGCTCCATACTGCACTGACCCTGCAGCCGGTTGAAGTAACCCTGCTATGATTTTTAGAAGTGTAGTTTTACCCGAAGCATTCGGACCGAGCAATCCTACGATTTGGCCGGGTTCTATTGTCATATCTACACCCTGCAGAGCATGACAGCCGGGAAATTTCATTTCAACATTTTTGATATCAAGAATTTTAGTCATTGCCGACGACTCCTTTTAAGTAAGATTTGAGTTCCTCCAGGATCTCGTTTTTACTAAAACCCAGAGCACTCATCTCATCCACAAAACGCTGCATAGACTCCGAAGTTAGATCCTTTTGCATTTTTTCCGTCATTTCCGTATCCTCCGTAAAATAATATCCTGTACCCCGTTTGCTGTTGATAACACCATCCCGCTCCATTTCCCGGTAAACACGCTGTATTGTATTTGTGTTTACTCTTAAAAATCCGGACAGTTCGCGGATGGAAGGGATTCTATCTCCCGGCTTGATATCTCCGCGTACGAACGCCCGTCTGAACCGGAGGATTATCTGGCGGTAGATTGGCATCCTGTCATCAAACGATTGCCCCCACTCTTCATACATCTGCATCGTGCCACCTCCTTCAGTGTACCACCACACTAGCACGCCAAAACATGCTTGTCAAGAGAAATTTTGAAAAATATTTTTTGACAACGGAACAGGGGACTGTTCCATGACATTCGTTTGGATGATTGTATACAAAAAAACACTGTGATATAATCAAAGGAATCTTGCCGGATATAGAGACAGGTAGTGGAGAGATTTACAAAGATGAGATTAGTGTTAAAACTTGAGATGAGTCAAATCATAAGCAAGATATTAAATGACATAAGAAAACCGTTGAGAGATAACTTAGTGCTGGTAAAAGAAAAATATATGACTAAGTATTTTATCATCAATATATTAGCAGCAACACTAGTATTGTCTCTTGCTGCAAGTAATTCAACAACTGCATATCCAAATGCGGAGAGTAAAGATGCAAGTGAAACGAAATTTCATAACGACTTTGGTGTTGTTGATAACAATATCATGTTAAGTCAATCTCAAAGCGATGTCGATGAGGATAATATGTACATTCCGGAAAATGGCATCATTGAAGGCGATATGAGTGAGGAAGAGGTGGTCTTAGATATTACGGTAGAGCCGGTATCGGTATTAATACATGAAACATCCTCAATTGTGCCGGAAGGTTTTGAAAAGTATGCTGTAACCTATCACATATTTAACACCGGCATATCCGGACCGAGTATTGCTGTTATCGGTGGTGTCCACGGGCGTGAACGGGCAGGGCAGGAGGCGGCGCAATATCTTGTCGATAACTTTTATTTTACAAGCGGAAGCTTCCTGATTATTCCAAAAGCCACCGCCACTTCGCCTGATAGCTGGGGTCCGGGTGGGCAAAATTTGAATCGCCAGTTCCCCGGTGACAGTAACGGTACCGCTGCACAAAGAGTCGCAGCAGTTATTACGGAATTGCTCGACGACTTCAAACCCTGTGTAATTATCGACATGCACGAAGCTTATCAAGATGGTTTTTCCAATAAGATTTTGTTTTGGCCGGGTCATGAAACTACTGAGGAGATGCTGGAAGCCATAAGATATGTTTCAGATACAATAAATCAAACCGACCTCGTTGGCAGGCACCTGGGATCATATGGCGGAAGAAGTTTCGGGCCTGCGAGAAGTAAGCTTGTTCGCGGCACAACTACACGGGAATATACACTGAGATATAATATCCCGGCCTATACAACGGAAACATGCATGTCGAACCGGCTCAGTGTAAGGGTAGAACAAAAAGTTTTTATTATTAATGCTTTATTTGAGTTTTACCAAAATAAATATGATGAGCGTATACGTATGTTGGAAGTCCGGGAAGAAATGGAAAGAATGCCAAAACGCTAGAAGACAGATGCCGTCCCCCCCCCGTCTTACCCCTATCTTTTTGAAAGGAATTGTGACTATCATGGATGAAAAGTATGTATTGATATCCGAGAGGATTCGTGAGCTGCGGGAGATTTTTGATCTTTCCGAAGAAGATATGGCAAAAGAAACCGGTGTGGGTGTCTCGACATACAAGGAGTATGAAGCGAGCGGGAAAAACATACCAATCAGCGTTCTTTATCACATATCGCAAAAGTTCGGAGTTGATTTATCGGAAATCTTAACGGGTGAAGCCGCACGTATTTCAACAATGCAGGTTTGCCGCCGGGGAAAAGGTAAAACCATAGACCGTTATCCCGGCTATATGTTTGAAAGCCTTGCACCGAGGTTCAAAGGTAAAGTGATGGAGCCGCTTCTCGTAACACTCTCCCCCGGACAGCCGGAAGCCCCGCTCGTCACACATGAAGGTCAAGAGTTTAATCTGGTACTCGAAGGCGAAATCGTTATAACATATTGTGATAAAGAATACGAGCTAAAGCCGGGTGATGCAGTCTACTTCGACCCCACTAACCCCCACGGTCAAAGAGCAATAGGAACGGAAAAAGCACGATTTATGACTGTTATTACTGAATAATGCACGCTTCACGGGATTGCTGCTCGGAAGCCGCAATGACGAAACAATAAAGCCGGAGGTTTTATCATGCTTGAAAGATATCTGCCGCGCGCGGAGTTTATGTCCTACGAGGACTTTATAGAGAATTTTCAAATCAACGTTCCCGATGATTTTAACTTTGGGTTTGACATTGTTGATGAATGGGCGAAGCGGGAGCCCGGCAAGCTTGCGCTTATGTGGTGTGACGACCACGGTGGTGAGTGCAGTTTTACATTCGAAGACCTAAGCAATCTCTCAAACAGAGCGGCAAACTACTTCCGGAATCTTGGAATAGGTAAAGGCGATGTTGTCATGTGTGTATTGCGACAGCGGTACGAATACTGGATAACCGCAATTGCGCTTTGCAAGCTTGGTGCAATCGTAATCCCTGCGACGATGCAACTTACATCAAAAGACATTATCTATAGAGCTAATGCCGCAAAAATCAAAGCTATCATCTGTTACAGCGACATAGATGGCTTTATAGCTTCACAAGTTGAGCAGGCATTGCCGGAATGTCCTACAATAGAGACAAAAATACTAACTCCCGATAAACGCGCCGGATGGCTTCCATTTATAGACATTGATACAGTCCCGCACCCTGTGTTTACTGATACATTCCCACGCCCGACAGACACCGGACAAATCAAAAGCACAGATCCGATGCTTATTTACTTTACATCAGGTACAACGGGAATGCCGAAAATGGTGCTCCATGATTTCTCACATCCGTTAGGTCATATTGTCACAGCCAAATATTGGCAGCAGGTGCGCGAAAATAAACTCCACAACTCAATGTCCGATTCGGGTTGGGCAAAGTTCGGGTGGGGTAAAATTTACGGTCAGTTTATATGCGGAGCACCCGTGTTCGCATATGATATGGAAAAATTCATCCCGAAAAACGTAATGGAAAAGCTTGAAAAGTACCGCATAGCAACATTTTGCGCACCGCCTACTATGTTTAGATTCATGCTTGCTGAAGGTATGGATGATTACGATTTTAGCGCAATAGAGCACTGTGGAAACGCGGGAGAACCGCTCAATCCCGAAATATTTAACAAAATAAAAGAAGTCTGGGGGCTTGATATGTACGAAGGCTTCGGACAGTCTGAATCTACGGTGCTGATTGCCAATTTCGGCTGGTTTAAGCCAAAACCCGGCTCAATGGGAAAGCCCGCACCACTATATGATATAGATCTTGTAGATGCAGACGGTAATACCTGCGAGGACGGCGAAGAAGGAAGAATTGTTGTAAGAAATACCAAAGCCGTTGGCTTATTCAAGGGGTATTACTTAGATGATGAACTGACAAAAAAGGCATTTGCTCCTGACAGCACCGGCACAAACGTATACGACACCGGGGACACCGCATGGCGTGACCCTGAGGGATATTATTGGTTTGTTGGCAGAAACGATGACATGATAAAATGCTCAGGTTACAGAATAGGTCCCTTTGAAGTAGAGAGCGTGCTGTCGGAACACGATGCAGTCCTCGAATGTGCCATAACGGGAGCACCCGACCCGAAAAGGGGACAGGTTGTAAAAGCAACGGTTGTTCTGAATAAAGGCTTTGAGCCATCCGATGAAATGATAAAAGAGCTTCAGGAGTACGTGAAAAAGACAACAGCCCCCTACAAATACCCAAGAATAGTGGAATTTGTGGAAGAACTGCCGAAAACTATAAGCGGAAAAATAAAGAGGGCGCAGATACGAAAAGAGGGGTAAACTGTAAGTGCTTGGCGGGTATCCGTAATACTTTTAATAGTTCCAGCCAATGCACTGCACCTTAGCGGAAGATTGTTTTGTTCGGCAAAACTTGTGTGCTGACTGAAACTATGAAAAGTATTACGGATACCCGCCAAGTACTTAGAGCTTTTTGATCGCCTCCATGACCTGGCGTTCATCAAAGGGTTTCATTACGAAGTGCTTTGCGCCTAATACTATCGCGTCGCGGACGAGTACCTCCTGACCCATGGAGCTTACCATTATTACATTTGCATTAGGGTCTTCCTCAATTATTAATTTAAGAGCCTCCAAGCCGTTCATTTCATCCATGATTAAATCCATTGTGACAAAATCCGGTTTGAGCTCTTTGTATTTTTCAACACCCTTCTTACCGTTTTCCGCTTCGCCGAGAACATCGTAACCGTTTTTGACTACGATGTTTTTTATCAGTCGCCTCATTAAAGATGAATCATCGACGATAAGAACAGTT
>WRDH01000023.1 GCA_009783555.1 Oscillospiraceae bacterium | reverse complement strand
TTAGTAAATGCCGATTATTATGGGCGCTGTGGTGTGGTAATAAAACGAAAACTTGGCGAGCTAACATTTGAAAATCCGGGTGGCTTTCGTGTTCCTATTGAACTGGCAAAAAGCGGAGGAGTGTCAGATCCCCGCAATTCATTTTTAATGAAGATGTTTAATTTGTTAAATATCGGCGACAGAGCCGGAACGGGTGTTCCAAACATTATACGTGTTTGGGAAGATGCGGGTTTAGGAGTACCACAATATGAAGAGGTAATGAATTTTTCACGCACAAAGCTAACATTACCTATCGAGTATATAAGCGATAAAACTGAAACAAAGGAAATTGATACCTCGCTTTGAAACTCAATATTTGTATGATATAATGTGTTAACCATGACTAAATGGTTTTATCAAGCGATTCGGGGGGAATCTTATGCCTTTACAACAATCATCCGAAAATAACCATAATATTAAAGGCTTACAGGTTGGTTCTTATTTCCGTGCGCGTATAGCCGCGCTCATTATGGCTCTTGTGGTTATAGCAGGGCAAACATGGATTGCTTACGCGATGAATTTCGATTTTGTATGGGCATTACCTATTATTTCAGGTGTGTTACTGACTTCATCCGTGCTTGTCTATACGGGCAGTAATACTAAGCCGAGAAAGGCTGAGCGAGTGCTGTCGATTTCTGTTGTTGTTCTCTTTCCGTTAATTAATCTTATTTGTATGGGTTGGTTTATATATGATATGCTCAATCCTGCAACAGTAACATTGCCACATCAATTATTGCTTGCAGGTTTTGCATTATGGATCGTCAATATTGGCGTCTTTTCGCTGGCATATTGGGAGCTTGACGCAGGCGGTCCCGAAGTTCGCGCACTTGGTCTGCCAACAGTTTTCCGCAATAAAATATTTCCGGATTTTGTCTTTCCTCAGCAGGAATCAGATAACTCTCAACTGGCGCCTAAGAACTGGATTCCGGGCTTCGCAGACTATCTTTATCTATCGATTACGACAGCAACATCATTTTCACCCGCAGGAGCGACTCCATATAGCCATCTGGCAAAGATGATGGCAGGCGCAGAGGCATTACTGAGCTTGTTTATTCTTGGCTTAATCATATCACGCGCAATATCACTGTGAGCCGAGTTATATGTGTATCTTATGCTTGGGAACAGCGGAAGGCAGTAGATATTGCCCCGCTACAAAGAGGCTTCGATTTGCCGAAGAATAAAATGAAAGATGGCAAGTATCCTGTAGTCATGTCAAATGGTATCAATGGATATCACACAGAGTACAAAGCAAAAGCACCAGGAGTTATTACTGGGCGTTCAGGAACAATTGGGAATCTCCACTATATAACATCTAATTACTGGCCTTATAATACAGCATTATGGGTTACTGACTTTAAGGAGAACAATCCACTCTATGTTTTTTATATATATAAAATACTGGGTTTAGAGCGTTATGGTACCGGGAGCGGAGTGCCAACATTAAACAGAAATGATGTTCACGATGCAAAAATATTCATCCCAAAACCAGAAGAACAAGCTATCATAAGCAACTTCTTCCGCCACCTCGACAACCTCATCACCCTTCATCAGCGTGAGCTGGAAAAGCTCAAAAACATAAAAAAAGCCCTGCTTGAAAAGATGTTTGTTTAGATTTAGTTTTACAGTCCCTTATAATATTGCGGATTTCTTGTATTTACATTATACTTTACTCATAGTACCCGATTGTGAAGGAGGGGTTTTACCGTGTTAGTATACCACGGAAGCAATGTTGAAGTAGATAAGCCCAGGATAATTACACCCAACCGCACATTAGATTATGGCAGAGGGTTCTATACAACAGTTAATTTACAACAAGCGGAGAGCTTTGCAAATAACGTTGTTAACCGAAATGATGGTCGAGGAAAACCAACAGTCAGTTATTATGAGATAGATTATGAGAAAATCAAGCGTGAGTTTATTGTCCTGGAGTTTAGCAATCCTGATGATGCTTGGCTGGATTTTGTTTACGCTAATCGTGCGGGAAAATACATCGGCAAGCAGTATGATGTAGTAACCGGTCCTGTTGCGAATGACTCTGTCTATAGAGTTTTAAGGTTATTTGAAAATGGCGATATAGACCGAGAAACAGCAATAAAGAGACTAAAGACAACAAAACTGTTTAATCAATTAACGTTCTGCACCGAACAGGCTATCAAAGAACTACGGTTTGTTAAGAGCGAGGTAGTGAAAGTAGAACAAGAGAGGTGATTGTACAATGGATAATGACAGCTATATAGGGTTTTTAGCATTAAGTACTTATTCAATTATTGAGATTCTTGCACAAATGCTGAGCATTTCAAAACTGAAAGCACTGGATATATTCTATAATTCACAATTCTACAAGCTTTACGAATGCGAGAATACAAAGCTATGGCATTTTAGCAGCACTACACTTGCAGAGATAATAAGCAATGAAGTAAATAATGGGTTCTTGGAGTTTCCTGTTGAGGGGTGATTTTTATGCATGAAGATGATTTGAAACATGTTGAGTTTGTTGTTTATTGTGTTGAAACTTATAAGGGGATTAAGAAAATCAACGGTAATGCCGCATATCAATTGCTGAAAGATGCAGGAGCAATTGAGTACATCGACAACAACTACGAAGCACTGCATACATTCAGTGATGAGAGCATAGTGTGGAATATCGACGAGTTTCTAAAAAACCGTATTTAAGGATAGCCGAAAACATAGACGCTTGGGAACAGCGGAAGCATAAGCCAACGAGCCTGGAAATGAATCCTCGGCTCGTTGCATTTTTTGTATATTAAACTCACTTATCGTTATTACCAGTCTGCGATAATAAGATACTATTGTTCCTTCTCCTTGTTCCTTCTCCATTGAAGATACCGAACCACCATGATAATATATCATCATGGAAATATATAAAAACCCCAGCTGCATAAAAGTCAAGGGCAGCCATATCCTTCAAATCAACTGCGCATATTGCAAATGTTATATTGCGCGATATCAGAAGGTTGGTGAAACCAAACTGGTCAAGATGTACAATGATAGAATCATTGAAGGCACAATTGATTTTTCAAAGCATCATGGAGCATTATTCTGCCCGGAGTGTAATAAGCAAATCGCTACAAGGTCTATAGTAAAGGCTGACAAAAAAGAAGCATACAGGCTCACCCCATCTGCTTTTAATAAAAGAAAAGTATGACAAAGGAATAATTAATCCTTGTTACAGAGATGTGTAGATTGAAACAAACAGAGCATCGTAGAATGAGTGAAAAGGACACATCCCCTACAGCTTCTTCTTCAGTTCAAACAACAAGCTCAACGCCTCAAGCGGGGTGAGCGTATTCAAATCTATGTTTTTAAGTTGCTCTGCTACTTCACCTGCCCCCATGTCCGTTAGCGATATTTGTCCTGTATCTTCTATAGGTGTACTGCGCTGGCGATGTGGCACGCCTTTTTCTTCTTCCAAGGTTTTTAATACCGCCTTAGCCCGCTTAATCACTGTTTCCGGGACGCCTGCGAGTCCTGCTACTTCTATTCCGTAGCTGTCGTCCGCTCCGCCGGGGACAATTTTCCGCAGGAATATTATATCGTCACCCCGCTTTTTCGCTGAGATGTTAAAATTCTTAACGCCTTCTATTTCATCTTCCAATGCAGTCAGTTCGTGATAATGCGTTGCAAATAGTGTTTTCGCACCCAGCTTTTTCTTGTCCGCGCAGTGCTCCAGTACCGCTCTTGCCACAGACATGCCATCATATGTCGATGTACCCCGGCCTATCTCATCAAGAATCAACAGTCCGTTGCGTGTTGCGCTTGCGAGAATATCGGCAACCTCGGTCATCTCGACCATAAATGTTGATTTACCTGCCGAGAGGTCGTCGGATGCGCCTATGCGCGTAAATACCCTGTCTACTATACCTATCTGTGCTGAACGTGCAGGTACAAACGATCCCATCTGCGCCATTAAAACTATAAGCGCGGTCTGGCGCATGTATGTCGACTTGCCCGCCATATTCGGACCGGTTATTATTGCTGTTCGGGATGTTTCTATATCAAGATATGTATCATTTGGCACAAACAAAGACCCTTGCTGCATTATTTCTACAACGGGATGACGACCGTCTTTTATGTCAATAATACCCGATACATCAATTTCCGGCATGCAATAATTATTGACAACCGCTGTTTCCGCAAAAGAACACAGTACATCAAGTTCGGCAACATTTCTTGCTGTGGTTTGAATACGTCCGACCATTGCCGCAATTTTCAAGCGCAGATCTTCAAACAGCTTGTATTCGAGGGCTGTCAAGTTGTCCTTTGCGGATAATAGTTCTGTTTCCAACTCCTTGAGTTCCTGAGTTATAAATCTTTCGCAGTTTGCCAGTGTTTGCTTTCTTATATAATCGTCCGGTACATCTTCTGACGATGATCTCGGTATTTCGATATAATAACCAAAAACCTTGTTAAATCCGATTTTGAGTTTTTTTCCTGTACGCTTGCGTTCTTTTGCTTCAATATCAGTAAGTACCACCAGACGATTTTCATGCAGTCCCCGCAATCTGTCAACTTCTGCATTAACACCGTCCTTAATAAAACCACCCTCACGAACAGAAAATGGCGGGTCATCAAGAATGTTCTCGTCTATAAGCCCGGCTATATCTTCGAGTGTGTCCATAGCAGCCATGCGGCATAGTACAGTTGACTTCATATGCATAAGCTGTGACGTGAGTTCGGGAAGAACAACCAAGGAAGAGGATAGTGCTTTTAAGTCCTTACAACCTGCATTACCGTAAACAATTTTTCCTATCAAACGCTCAATGTCGTTAATTTTCTTTAGCGATAGAATAAGCTCCCCACGTGCAACCGTTGCGCTAAAGAGTTCCTGTACTGCACTTTGTCTGCGTTTTATTGATGCAGTTGAGAGCAGTGGTCGCAATATCCATGCACGTATCAAGCGCCGCCCCATAGATGTTTTTGTTTTATCCAAGACCCAAAGCAAGCTGCCTTTTTTCTCACCTGTTCTAAGTGATGAAATCAACTCTAAGTTGCGCATGGTGTTTATATCCATCTCCATATAGGAGTCGTCATTATTGCGACGTAGTGTTCTAAGATGGGAAAGGTCAGTGTTTTGCGTATCTGAAACGTATGACAGTAGTGCGCCGACTGCCGCAATGCAGGGGGATGGTTCTCCTTGAATTGTAAGCTCCGAGTAGATATCGTTCCCAAAATGCGCTCGTACTAAACTGTCGCTTGTCCCGACAAATCGTTCTTCATCATGCTGCACCAAACATCCATGCCGTGTTTTCAAGTATTCACTTAAGTGCTTTACCATATCCGCATCGCCGCCTATTATGCACTCAGCGGGGGAGTATGCGCTTAGCTCGTTTTCGATGTGCCTGATATCGTTTTGAGCAAACTCCGTAACAGATACATCACCTGTAGACAAGTCTGTAAAGCATATTGCTGATGTATCGCCAAGGTATGCCGCACACAGATAATTCGACTTACTTTCATCAAGCATCGAGGATTCCATCAGAGTTCCCGGAGTAACGGTTCGAACAACATCCCTGTCCACAATGCCTTTGACTGTCGCAGGATCTTCCAGTTGCTCACATATTGCGACTTTGTATCCTTTTGCTATAAGGCGGGCGATATATGGCTCAGCAGAGTGATACGGTACACCACACATCGGCATTCTTTCGTTTGGATCGCTCGATTTATCACGTGTTGTCAGTACAATATCAAGCTCTTTCGCAACAAGCTTGGCATCGTCGCCAAACATCTCATAAAAGTCGCCAAGTCGAAAAAAAAGGATGCTGCCGGGATTGCGTCCTTTTACATCAAGATATTGCCTCATCATCGGTGTCATTAACTCTTATCCCCTAAATCCTAAATCCTAATTATACTTCGCCATTGCTTCTTCTACTCCGCTTATGATTATCATTTCCAAGGCGGCAGCGGCTTTTAGTGCTGTTTCAGAGATGAGTATTCTTTCTTCAACGCTGAGTTTTGAAAGCACCCAATCTGCCATGTCGTACTCTTCGTGCGGCGGTGAGCCGACTCCTATCCGCACTCTGGGGAAGTCTTCGCCTCCGCATTTCGCAATTATGTCCTTAAGCCCGTTATGTCCACCTGCAGAGCCGCGGCGGCGGACTCGCAGCTTTCCTGTGGGGAGCGACACATCATCAGATATCACTACTACATTTTCAAGCGGCACTTTGTAGAACCTCATTGCTTGCTTTACCGAACTTCCGCTGAGGTTCATATAGGTTTGTGGTTTGAGTATAAGAACTTGCTCTTCGCCAAGCTTAACAACAGTAGTCAATGCGCTGAACTTGGCATTATTTATTTTAGTGCCGATTTCTTTAGCTATGATATCAGCGGTAATAAATCCGGCATTGTGGCGTGTATTATCGTACCGCAGTCCGGGATTACCCAAGAACACAGCTATCCACGCAACCGGCACTTTTTTTCTGAAAAACATGCTATTAACCATGCCTTTCTGTTGCACAAAACGCAATTAAAACGCTTTCATTTCTGCATTCTGCATTATCATTTTCCATTTTCAAACTGCATCACCTAAACAGTGTAGATATCGAGACTTCTTCAAAAATACGGTTTATTGCTTCCGCAAAGAGGGGTGCTGCTGTCAGATACTTTATTTTTGCGCTCGGCTTTTCTCCGGGAAATGGTATAGTATCTGAGAATATCACCTCTTTGATTACGCTTTCTTCTATCCTTTCAATGGCATTTCCGGAAAGCACGCCATGACTGGCGCATGCGAAAAGTTCTTTTGCTCTGCCTACTTCAACGAGTGCTTTTGCAGCTTCGCAAAGACTTCCTGCTGTGTCCACCATGTCATCGTATAGTATAATCCTCTTACCTTCGACAGAACCAATTATGTTCATAACCTCCGATTGATTTGCTTTTTCACGCCGCTTGTCTATTATAGCTAACCCCAATCCCATTTTCAGTGCAAACGCCCGGGCGCGGGCAACCGAGCCTATGTCGGGAGATACGATTATTGTATCGCTTGAGCCTTTGAATTTTTTTCTGTCATAGTAGTCAACAAATAGCGGTGCACCAATCAAGTTGTCAACAGGAATGTCGAAAAACCCCTGTATTTGCGCAGCGTGTAAATCCATTGTCAAAACTCTGTCCGTACCTGCTGCTGTTATGAGATTTGATACAAGCTTTGCCGATATCGGGTCACGAGCTTTTGCTTTTCTGTCCTGCCGGGCATAGCCGAAATACGGCATTACGCACGTTATCCTGCTTGCCGAAGCACGTTTACACGCGTCCACCATAATGAGCATTTCCATAAGATGGTCATTTATAGGTGTGCATGTTGATTGGATGATAAATACATCCGAGCCGCGTACCGTTTCATTAAGAGACACGGCGATTTCTCCGTCAGAAAAAGCTGAAACAACCGTGCTCCCCAGACGTAAACCAATGTTTCGGCAAACGTCCTCCGCAAATGGGATATTAGAGTTACCACATATGATTTTTATGTCCTTACCGTGTGCCATAGTGACCTCCATGTTTATAAATTATACTTCTGCAGCCTTTTCCATATCTTCTAATACAATTGTTGTCAGGTCTTCGCGGGTGTGTTCTTCTAAGGCTGATACCCTGTCGGAGTGGACTGTGACGATGTTTTCGAAGAAGTTTCTTACGTGACGGGCATTCCCGAAGTTTTCGTCACGGTTTTCGTAGATTATTTTAAAGTGCTCACGCGCAAACTCCTGGGCATCGTCGGTTAGCTTGTATTCGCTTTTTACACACATTAAATCGAATATTTCGTATAGTTCTTCACTATTGTAATCTTCAAAGAAAAAATATCTGTTAAACCGTGATTCAAGACCCGGATTTGAAGTGATAAACCGCTCCATCGGATCGCTGTACCCTGCAACAATCACAATTAAATCGTCTCTGTGGTCTTCCATCAGCTTTAGGAGTGTTTCGATTGACTCGCGCCCGAAATCGTTTCCGGCTCCCGTATCCGGAGCAAGCGCATAAGCCTCGTCAATGAATAGTATTCCGCCCAACGCACTTGTCACAACTTCAGATGTTTTAATTGCTGTTTGACCGACAAAGCCGGCTACGAGACCGCTGCGGTCAACCTCTACAAGCTGTCCCTTTGACAAAACCCCTATAGCTTTATAAAGCTCAGAGAGAATACGTGCGACAGTCGTTTTACCTGTACCGGGATTTCCTGCAAACACCATGTGCAATGACAACGGCGGGTTTGGGAGTTCATTTTCCTCACGCAGCTTGCGGATTTTTACTAAGTTTATAAGGCTTTTTACGCTTTGCTTAATATTATCCAGCCCAACGAGTGCATCAAGTGTTTCAAGCAGCTCTTCCTGAGTTTTCTCAGCAACGGGAGCTTCTTCCGTATCTGTCTGTGTATCTGTTTGTGTTTCTGTCACTTGCGGCGGCTCTCCGTCTGCAAAATCTTTTGTGCTTGTTTTTTTATTTGCTTTTGTTTTTTCACCGTCTGCTGCCGGCGTGACTTCAGTATAGGACGTATCAGCAGCGTTTTTTACGATATTTTTCCCTGTTATTGTTCCCGATGTTTCCCGAAGCAGTTCATTTGCCGCATTTTCCGCTTGTCTGATTGTCCCGATAATATCTGCAAATCCGCTCAAACTGTCGAGATATGCTCCCGCCGGCTTCATATCTCGTAAGAGTTCTTCCCTGCTTTTTTTATTGATATCATCCAAACTGTCCATACTAATGAACATACCCTTCTGCCGGTTTAATCATTATCCCAAATAATAATTGTGCCGTCGTTGATAACAAACTCATCAGGGGACACAAGCCCCAGTACTTCTTCCGCAATGCGTCGCATAACATCAGGATCATCTATATGAGCAAGCATATATTCCAGGTCTGCGATTCTTTGCTGCAGCTCCGCTGCTTCTACCCTTGCTTCCTGCAATGAATCCAGAACATCTACGTGATGTCCCCAAAAGTTATACAGGCTGATACCTGCATAGACTGTAAACGCTAATATAATAATTATAGTGATTATCCTTGATCGTGATGACACAACTCTCACCCCGCATGAATTATACACCATTTTGTGCAGTAATAGAAGTAATTTTTTTGTATAGTGCGGGGGGACGGTTCATCAGTCTTCAAAGGAACAAATACCGGGGATGGTTCATCAGCTTTACGCTTAATAAAACTTACTATATTCAAGTGAATTATGGTATACTTACATAAAAACTTAGAAAGGTTATTACAGGATGTATACAGCTTCGGTTTTAACAATTAGTGACAAATGTTATGAAGGTATCCGGGAAGATCTTGGCGGTCCTGCTGTTCGTGAGATTTTGGAAAGTGCAGGATATGTTGTTGAATATATGTCCACAATTCCCGATGAACAAGACATGATTGAGCAAACACTTATCAAATGTGCCGATGAGCTTGATATTGCGCTTATCGTGACGACCGGAGGCACGGGTTTTTCAAACCGTGATGTAACACCTGAAGCGACAATAGCCGTTTGCACAAGATTAACCCCCGGAATCCCGGAGGCAATGAGAGCTGAGAGCCTGAAAATAACAAACCGCGCAATCCTCGCCCGCCAACAAGCAGGAATACGCGGTGAATCGCTGATTATTAACCTGCCCGGCAGCCCAAAAGCAGCAAGAGAAAACCTCTATGCAGTTCTGCCCGCGCTCGAACACGGACTTGAGATGTTACGTGGTGAGAAGCGAGATTGTGCTGTGTAGGACAGATGAACGGTTCACAACAATTCAACATCCCTCGCCTTTAGCGCGTCGATGATATCGAAAATACTTTCTGCTTTCTTTTTCAGCACGATTCCTGTGAAGTAGCGTTCGCCTCTGCCGTGGGAATCTGTGCCTGCTTGTATTGCGAGGTCATATTTAAGTGCATACGCAAGAGCTTTGTTATTTGACGATTCTTTATCGAAAGAGTTGATTACCTCAATCCCGTCAATCAAATGCGGTGCGACGGGATAGCAATGGTCTATATAATAAGCATCCCGATATGGGTGTGCTTGCGCAAGATAACCGCCTGATTCTTTAACAAGCGTACAATAATCTTCCGTACTCATAATGTCCAAATCAGGGTACGACAGTAAAAATTCCAAATCCAACCCGTATGTTAAAAATTCAGAGCCGGTAGTGTTTCTCCGCTCCCACCCGAGAAAAACATCCAACCCTATTTTATCTCCTGCTTTTTTCGCGTTTTCATATCCTTTTACAAAGTGTCTCATTTTATCTTCCCATGACAAATTCATCGGACAGTTTGAATATCCGTTAATAAAATGGTCCGTAACAATAATTCCGGTATATCCCCTTAATTTATACGCGGCAGCCTGTTGCTTGCCGGAAGCAACCCCACATGCACTAGCCTCCGACGTGTGCATGTGCGTTTCATATATGAATTCCATAAACCCTCTGCACCTACCAACATAGTGTCGAACAATAACATTATTCTACGCTAACTTCGCAGAACAATCAAGAGTATTTAAACTGAGATAAGGGAGGTTCATCCGTCTTTCTACTCATCAATAAATGACACTGCGATAGCTTTAAGCCCCAGATGGATGCCCAATACGGGACCTATCTTTTGGAGTGTTATTTGCACATTAGGAATCATTTCCTTTATTACATGATAAAGATTTGTTGCCATTTGAGTATCTCCGATGTAATTGATAACGACTTCTTGGGTGTTTTGGTTGATTCTTTCGGATAGTTTTTTTATTAGCGCGGTGTTTCCATGGACAACTGTGTCCGATACTATTGAGCCGTCTTTGCAGAGCAGAATTGGCTTTATATTCAAAAAAGTGCTGACGCTCATGCGTACAAACCCCATTCGGCCGCTGTTTCGTAAAGGGGTCATATCGCTGACGGAAAATGCTATTATGATTTTTTCACGTATTTCAGGAAGCTTATCCAATATTTCATCGAGATTAGCACCGTTATCAATCATTTTTTTCGCTTCCTTTACAAGCAGGTACAGACCACCGGCAGTAAATCTGCTGTCAAACACTGCTATTTTTGCATTTTCAGTTTGTTTTGCAGCCATGTGCGCTGTGCCAAACGCACCGCTGAGCCTTGATGAAATCGTAATACATAGTATTTCGTTGCCTCTATGCAGTTCTTCTTCAAACGCACTGAGAAATGCAGCGATATTCGGGTGTGAAGTCGTGTAAACGCTGTTCCCTTTCAAGAGTTTTTCAAAGTCTCCATTTTGATCGCTATATGACTCGCTGAAGTTTTGTCCATCAACAGAATAATTAATTGGAACAAGCTTTATTCCCAGCTCCTGTGCTTCGCTTTTCTTAAAGTACGAGCTCGAATCTGTAACTATTGTTATCATGTTGTGACCCAACCTTTCTGTTAAATTACAAATGAAAATGACAAAAAATAATTATAAAAAGACCAAAAGAAGTAGCTTCTAGATACTTCTGAATCTGTCATATCTTTGCGTTGTCAGTTCCTCGGTATTCATTGCGTTATATTGTTCTAATGATGTAATTAGCTGTAAGCGAAGGCCATCTATGAGAAGGTCGGTTTCTGCTATAATTTTGTCAATTATCTTTAATTCCATCAGGTCTTGTGCTGTCAGTTTCAAGCATTCGGCGGCTTCCGGTGCTTTTGTGCTGTCTTTCCAAAGTATACTGGCACAGCCTTCGGGAGATATGACCGAATAGGTAGAATTTTCAAGCATCCAAACTTCGTTTGCAACGGCCAGCCCAAGTGCTCCGCCACTGCCGCCTTCGCCGATTATAACGGATATTATCGGTGTTTTAAGAGTCATCATTTCCATAAGGTTTTCTGCTATGGCTTGTCCCTGACCACGTTCTTCCGCTCCGATTCCGCAATATGCTCCGGATGTGTCTATAAAGCATATAACAGGACGCTTGAATTTTTCCGCCAGCTTCATTTGGCGAAGTGCCTTGCGGTATCCCTCGGGATGTGATGACCCGAAATTCCGCATGGAACGTTCTCTTACAGTATGTCCTTTTTCTATGCCTATGACGGTTACAGGCATGTTTTCTAAATACGCAATACCGGCAACAATTGCTTTATCATCCGCAAAACGGCGGTCTCCGTGCATTTCAAGAAAATCAGTAAAAATACCATTTATCATATCAAGAGACGTAAGTCGCTTCTTATCGCGCGCAGCAGTAACTCTTTCATATGCTGTCATTCTTCTGTTCCTTTCTAATATATCGTCATTGCAGCTTCCGAGCCGCAATCCCCTATGAAATTGCAAAACTCACAAGATTACGGGTCAAGCCCGCAATGACAAGGGTTTATGCATTTCCAACAGTTGCGTCAAATATGCCTTTTGTCGCTTCCTGAACACTATTTTGTCCACAAATCCATGTTCCAGTTGGAATTCGGCTCGTTGGAATCCGTGAGGAAGTTTTTTTCTAATTGTTTGCTCTATTACTCTGGGTCCTGCAAATCCTATCAGTGCATTTGGCTCGGAAAGAATTATATCCGCTTCCATTGCAAAGCTCGCTGTTACACCACCGGTGGTGGGGTCAGTAAGAATGCAGATATATAGGTTTCCTGCATCACTGTGTCTTTTGACCGCTCCGCTGGTTTTTGCCATTTGCATCAGCGATACCATTCCCTCTTGCATACGTGCTCCGCCTGATACGGCAAAGCCTATAACCGGGATATTCTCTTCAAGCGCACGCTCAAAAGTTCTGGTTATTTTTTCGCCTGCGACACGTCCCATACTTCCCATCATAAATGAGGGTTCCATCGCAAATATAGCAACTTTTATCCCACCGATAACACATACACCGCATACCACGCTGTCAGTTTCGGCACTTTGCAGGCGCGCAGCTTCAAGCTTGGCATCGTATTCGGGAAAATTAAGGATATTGCTTGGTGTCAATTCATTATCAAACTCGACAAATGTACCTGCATCGGCAAGCATATGAATTCGCTGCCGGGCATTCATCTTAAAATGATGTCTGCAATAAGGGCATACATATTTTTCGTTTTCCAACTCATCTGAAGTAAGGTTTTTCTTACATCTGACACATGGGATGGTGGTTTCTTCCGTCATCTCATTTATATCGGAGGCAGGCTTCCCTTGTCCTTCAAGTGTATTTTTCGGTTTTCTAAATCTCATAGTAAAGAACATTCCTTTCTATATATATTTAGTTAGATAATCTGTTGTATATGTTGAATCAACAAACTCCTCTGTTGACAGTAATTCCGTTTGAAATGATCCTGTGTGTGTTACGCCTTCTATTATCAGTTCGCAAAGAGCTGCTTTCATTTTGCGGATTGCTTCATCTCTTGTTTTTGCATAGACTATCAATTTACCTATCATTGAATCATAGAACGGGGGTATTGTATAACCTTGATAAATTGCGGAGTCAAACCTCACCCACGGACCGTTTGGTACATGAAGCATTTCGATTTTTCCGCCTGACGGTCTGAAGTCCTGATAGGGATCCTCGGCATTTATCCGACACTCAATTGCATAGCCGTTAAATTCAATTTCATCTTGGGTAAATCCAAGCTCCATACCTGCTGCAATGCGTATTTGCCACTTAACAAGGTCGATGAGAGTAACCATTTCAGTTACAGGATGCTCAACCTGTAGGCGTGTGTTCATTTCCATGAAATAAAAATTGCCGTCTTTATCATAAAGATATTCGATTGTACCTGCTCCGCGATATCCGACCGCCTTGCCTGCCTGTACGGAAACGTCTATCATTTTCTTTCGTGTTTCATCTGATATTATTGCTGCCGGACTTTCTTCAATGAGCTTTTGATTCTTACGTTGTGTAGAGCAATCACGCTCTCCAAGGCATACAACATTACCGAAATTATCTGCAAGCAGTTGCATTTCTATGTGCTTAACAGGAAACAGGAATTTTTCCATGTACACCGCTCCGTCACCGAATGCTGATGCTGCTTCGGCTGTTGCGGTATTATATGCCTGTTCCAGTTCTTCCATGGAGTTGACGTGACGGATTCCTTTGCCGCCGCCGCCGGAACGTGCTTTGATGAGCAGCGGGAATCCGATTTTTTCAGCTTCTTTTTTTGCATGTTCAAGACTTTCCACTAAATCACAGCCGGGGATAACAGGAACGTTTGCTTCACGCATAGTTTTTCTTGCCATATCTTTATCACCCATTCGGGAAATCGTTTCGGCTTTGGGACCGATAAACACTATATCATTATCTGTGCAAAGCTTTGCAAATTCCGCATTTTCTGATAAAAAGCCATATCCCGGGTGTATAGCCTGTGCATTTGATGCCATTGCCGCAGAAATAACAGCCTCTCTATTCAGGTAACTGTTTTTTGAAAGTGCTCCGCCAATGCAGTAGCTTTCATCTGCAAGATTTACATGGAGTGCCTCACGGTCAGCCTCGGAAAACACCGCAACTGTGGCGATCCCCATTTCTTTGCAGGCGCGTATTACACGAACTGCAATCTCACCTCTGTTAGCAATCAGGATTTTTGAAAACATGCTTACTCCTCTCGCACAACCGCAAAGGACAGATCTCCGGTTACACATAGCTTATCATTTACATAACCACTGCTTTTAACAAAATAGAATGGCCCTTTTTGTGCTGTTTTTTGTCCTTTGAATGTTATTGTGTCCCCGGGTGTTACTTTTCCTTTGAATTTGACATTATTCAGACCAGTAAAATATGGTGTAAACCTCTCTCCGTCGGTTTGAACAAGCAGGCAGGATGCTTGTGCCATCATTTCACATAAAATCACACCCGGAACAACGGGATTACCGGGAAAATGCCCTTGCAAAAAGAACTCATCTCCGCGCACGGTATAACGCCCGATTGCCACGTCATCAACAATCTCGACTTCATCAACAAGCAACATAGGTTCCCGATGCGGCAGTATGCTTTTTATTTCATCTTTTTTCATTTTCTTTCTCTTTCTTTGTATTACTAAAATCATCATAAAGAGCTTAATATGATTTCCCTTGAGTTATCATATTTCTGCATTCTGCATTCTTAATTCTGCATTATTTAATACATCTTAAATAAAACTTGTCCGAACTCCGCTATGTCGCCATTTTTCACACAGATATCAACAATTTCACCGTCTTGCTCCGCAATTATTTCGTTCATTAACTTCATTGTTTCAATAATGCAAAGCACATCACCTTTTTTAACTTTACTGCCAATGCTTACGAAATTTTCGGCATCAGGTGAAGCAGCGGAGTAATACACACCCACAAGCGGTGATTTTACTTCAATCAAGTGATTAAAGTCGACCGATGGATTTCCGGATGTATTAAGTGATACTAATTCCACGGGGGTAGGTGCAATTGTCGCTGCCGATACTGTGGGTGCAGGTGTATTTGCAGGAGCTTGTCCGGGCTGCGTCAACATAGATACGGCTGTTACTTCCCGTTCAATACGGATACGGTTTTCACCTTCGCCTACTTCAATAGCACTGAGTCCCTTTGCACAAAGCACATCAGCTAATGCTTTTACATTCTCAAGATTCATAGTTTGTCTCCTTTGTTAGTTGTTTTTATTCCCTATATTTTAACCCATAAATCCCAGTCTCTAAATCCTATTAAAAATAATCGCCGCATTGTGACCGCCGAAGCCCAGCGAAATCGACAGTGCTTTGTCTATGTCTGTTTTTCTTGCTATGTTCGGCACATAGTCGAGGTAACAATCCGGGTCGAATTCTTTATATCCGGCGGTCGGGTGGATCGTTCCTGTTTCTATTGTCTTAATTGCAGCAATGGCCTCGCAACCGCCTGCGGCTCCGAGCATATGCCCTATCATAGATTTTGATGAACTTATTGGGATTTTATACGCCAGTTCGCCAAAGAAGTTATTAATTGCAAGTGTTTCCGCTTTATCATTGAGCGGAGTAGAAGTGCCGTGAGGGTTGATGTACAGCTTTTCATCTGCCGTTAACCCTGATTCTTCCATAACAAGCCGGATAAGCTCAGTAGCACCCAGTGCTTCGGGATGTGGAGCGGTCATATGATATGCATCGTTAGTGTTGCCGTATCCGCTTATTTGGCAATAAATTTTCGCGTTTCGTTTTTTAGCATGTTCATATTCTTCCAATACAATGACCCCTGCGCCTTCGCCCATGACAAATCCGTCGCGGCGTTTGTCAAACGGCATAGAACTGTTATCAGGGTCGTTTGTAGTGGATAGAGCTTGGCAGTTGATAAATCCACCCATAGCGAGCGGGTTAACGCATGCGTCTGCCCCCCCTGCAATGATTGCATCTGCATGTCCGTACTTTATTGCGCGAAATGCTTCTCCGATAGCATTTGTAGCTGATGCACATGCACTGACTGTCGGCAGGTTCGGTCCCATTGCGCTATATCTCATTGCAACGAGTGCCGATGCCATATTCGCAATCATCATAGGTATAAAAAACGGCGATATACGTTGCGGGCCTTTGGTTAACATTTTTTCTGTTTCTGTAATAAATGTTGATATACCGCCAATTCCCGATCCGATGTACACACCCAATCTGCTCGGTTTTATAATTCCGGCGATTCCACTCTCTTCAACTGCTTGAACGGCAGCGGCAATTCCGTACTGTGCGTATAAGTCTGTTTTCCTTACATCGCTTTTTTCTATATATTTTTCGGGGTTAAAGTCTTTAACCTCCCCGGCTATTCTAACTTTTAATCCACTCGCATCGAACTTGGTAATTTCAGCGAAGCCGTGTTTGCCCGTCGTGAGGTTTCTCCACATAGTTTCTACATCATTACCAACAGGCGATATACACCCCAGTCCTGTTACAACTACTTTCCTCATATTGTCGCTCCTTTATATTCTGTGGGGAGCACGACGCCCCTACATGCACATGCCGCCGTCTACCTTTATCACTTCTCCTGTTATGTATGATGACATGTCTGATGCCAAGAATACTGCTGCGTTTGCTACTTCTGTTGCTGTTCCCATGCGCTTTAGCGGTATTGTGTTGTTTGCGTGGTCTACCACCGCTTGCGGGAGGTTTGCAGTCATGTCTGATACTATAAATCCGGGGGCGATGGCGTTGCAGGTGACTTTTTTTCCTGCAAATTCTTTTGCCGTGGTTTTTGTGAGACCTATGACTCCTGCTTTTGAGGCTGAGTAATTTGCCTGCCCCACGTTGCCCATTATACCGCTTACAGATGCTATGTTGATAATCCTGCCGCTTCCGGATCTCATAATTGAGCGTGACATGTGTTTGGTCATATTAAATACGCCTTTTAAGTTTACGTCAATGACCGCGTCAAAATCCGCTTCGCTCATGCGTAATAATAATCCGTCTCTGATGATTCCTGCGTTGTTTACCAAAATATCAACTGTTCCAAAATCAGAAGCGATTCTTTCGCAAACAGACTTAGATATATCGAAGTTTGCTACATTGCATTCATATACTTCTGCTTTTACTCCAAAGCCTTCTGCTTGTTTTTTTACATCAATTGCAAGACCTTCGTCACCAATATAGATTATTGCAACATTTGCACCATTCTCCGCCATCTTCAAGGCGATTTCTTTTCCTATCCCTGTCGATGCTCCGGTTATAACCGCTGTTTTTCCTTTTAACATTTCTTCTCCTTTTTTGCCCTCTTTGGAAAGAGGGTGCCGCCCACAGACGGAGGGTATTTTTGGGCACTTACGAAACCCAAAGGGTAATTTATCTATAATGTGTCAACTCAATTCATTCACTGTCTTCTCAAGTGATTGCAAATCCGACACATTATGAACGGTAACATCCGGATTTATTTTCTTTATCAGCCCCGACAGTGTTTTTCCTGGTCCGACTTCGATGAATGTATCAAATCCATCGTCGATCATATTTTCTATTGTCTTTTGCCATAGGACGGGGTGATTGATTTGCTTTGCTAATAATTCCTTTGTTATGTCAATGTCATATACCTGTGCGGTTGTATTTGAGTAAATAGGAATCTCAAAACGGTCTAATCTCTCTTTCACTAAATACCCGGCTACACTTTCGCTTGCGGCATCCATGAAAGGACTGTGGAAAGCTCCGCTGACAGCAAGTTTAATTGTCTTTCCTCCATTTTCCTTTACAGCGTCTTGTAGTTCTTCCGCACTGCTCTCTGCACATGCCACTACCACTTGCCCCGGAGAATTATAGTTGGCCGGGTAAGTCCCCGTAAGAGAGCCGCATATTTCTTCTACCTTTTCATCCGCTAACTTCAACACTGCAAACATGTTTCCTTTGCTTTTTTGAGCACATTCATGCATTGCTTTTGCTCTGTGACACACAAAATTAAAAGCTTGGCTCCTGCTCATGATTCCGGCATAACAGGCTGCCGCAATTTCTCCTAATGAAAAACCTGCGACACCGCCTGCTTTTATACCTTTTTCTGATAATGCAGATGCGCAAGCAAGGTCTGTCAAAAATACAGCAGGCTGTGTGTTAACGGTAATATCAAGTTGTTCTT
Source organism: Oscillospiraceae bacterium (assembly GCA_009783555.1). GTDB lineage: Bacteria > Bacillota > Clostridia > Oscillospirales > Oscillospiraceae > WRMH01. Next base: position 25,849 of record WRDH01000023.1, on the reverse strand, counting down.
TCGGACCGCGGAAGCACAGATCCCTGATTGCAGCGGACATATCGTACAATTCCTTCACACTGCTAAATGCATCGTATAAATCCTGCCCCATTCCAACATTTTGTGCTCCTTGCCCAGCAAAGACGAGTGCTAGCTTACTCATATTCTAACCCCATTTTGTTTTATATTACGACCTTCATATCTGACAAAATTGATCTTGTTTCATCTATCAGCTCGTCAATAATTTCTTTTACCGTTTGCTCTTTTTTTATCAGTCCGGAAATTTGACCTGCCATGAAACAACCTCTTTTTAAGTCGCCTTCTACTGCCGCCAGTTGTAATGCGCCTGTTCCAAGGGCTTCGATTTCTTCATTCGAAATTGTAGAATCATATTCCTTGCTGAATAAATCTCTGGAAAACGGAGTTTTTAGCGAGCGTACAGGGTGACCCAACCGCTTTCCTGTGGCTATGGTATCTATGTCTTTTGCCGCAATTACTTTGTCCTTGTAGTTTTGATGGATTCCGCACTCTTTTGCGACTAAGAAACGAGTGCCGAGTTGGACTCCGACAGCGCCAAGCATAAACGCTGCTGCTATACCGCGACCATCGCCGATTCCGCCTGCCGCAATAACCGGTATGTCCACCACATCGCACACTTGCGGTACAAGTGCCATGGTTGTGAGCTCGCCGATATGACCGCCCGCTTCACCGCCTTCGGCAATGATGGCGGTTGCTCCGCAGCGCTGCATCATTTTTGCAAGTCCTGTTGATGCAACAACCGGAATTACTTTGATACCTGCATCTGTCCATAAGCTCATATATTTTGACGGATTACCTGCACCTGTTGTAACAACTGCGATTTTTTCATCAGCGACAATCTGCGCAACTTCATCAGCATACGGACTCATAAGCATTATGTTTACGCCGAACGGTTTATTTGTCAGTGTCTTCATTTCTCTTATCTGCTCAGACACATATGACGCAGGTGCGTTACCTGCTGCAATAATTCCGAGTCCTCCGGCATTAGACACCGCTGCCGCTAATTTTGCATTCGCAATCCACGCCATGCCACCTTGAAAAATAGGGTACTCGATTCCGACAAGGTCACATAATGGTGATTTGATCATAATAATGACCGCCCTTCTCTATAGCTCAAACATTGTACATTCACACATAACTACACCCTGTTATTTGTCATTTATCATTTGTGCTTTGTCATTTTTTATCACATTGCGCTCTCGATAACCTTGACTAAATCGCCGACTGTTTGAATGTTCTCATCCATTTCAATCGTTATTGAGAACTCTTCTTCAAGGTTCATTACCAACTCTACCGTATCCAGAGAATCGAGCTCAAGCTCTGCAAATGTACTTGCTGCTGTGACTTCGAGGTCAGGTTCGCTTTTGTAGTCTCTCAGAATTTCTGTAATTTTCTCTAACATGATTCTTCCTCCTAAATTTTATTGAGTTTTTTATTTGTATTTTATTCAGCACGGTGCTGTTGTTCCCAAGCTATAATCCGGCTTTCTGTCTTTAAACAGAGCTTGCAATGATCACTCCCAAACCAAAATGCAGCTTCCTGCTGTCAGTCCCGCACCGAATGCGGAAATAAAAAGTGTATCGCTGGGGTTAATTTTTCCCTCGTCCAGCATTTCGCTAAGAAGCAGAGGGACAGAAACTGAGGATATGTTTCCGTATTTATCTATGTTAACAGGGAACTTCTCTTCAGGTTGTTTTAGCTTAACTCTAATTGAATCAATAATGCGTTTATTCGCCTGGTGCAAAATGAAGTAATCTATTTGTTCGGGAGATAAACCTGTTGTTTCCAGTGCATGTTTTACATCTTTACCAACTATTCCCACTGCAAACTTAAAAACTTCCTGTCCTTGCATTTGCAGATAGGCTTTTCCTCTTTTCTCTGCAATGAAAGGGTTGTTTCCTGTATCAACAGGCAGATTTAGAATTGTTGTGTCAGCAATTGCGGACAGGGATGTATATTTTAACGCATTTCCGGCTGTTACTACACAAGCTGCCGCTCCGTCTCCGAATAGGATACATGTATTTCTGTCATTCCAATCCATCTGCGAGGACATCATTTCGGCGCATATAATCAGGATGTTCTTTGCTTTACCTGCTTCTAAGTATGCTGATGCTATATCAAGCGCGTATACAAATCCTGTACAGGCGGCATTTATATCAAATGCGGGACATGTTGTTCCAAGTTGCTCTGCCACAGTGCAGGCATGTGATGGTGTACGATAATCTCCGCCGAGTGTTGCGCATATAATCAAGGAGATATCACTTGCAGCGAGGTTCGCTTTATCTAATGCTTGTTTTGCTGCGGTAACAGATAGATCGGTCAAAGTCTCGTACGTACAAACATATCTTGTTTTGATACCAGTACGTGTAACAATCCACTCGTCATCCGTATCGAGAAACCCTGCAAGGTCATCGTTTGTGACACACCGCTCGGGGATACCTTTTCCCATACCGATTATCTTTAAACTCACGTTATACTCCATTTCAAACTTGATGATGTTTTCCTTACATTCCTTGCTGTTGACAGAAGATAACTCATTGCCGGCTGTCGGCAGCAAACAAATCCCTGATTCCTCACGCCTTAGCTTGAAGTTTATCCTTAAAGAACTCACTAAGCTTTGACACCGCTCTAAAGAGCACTTCTTTCTCATCATCCGTAAACTGTCTGCTGATATTTCTAACCATTCTCGTATGGAACAAACGGTGTGCTCTCTCGACTTTTTTGCCCATGTCCGTCAGGCTGATAATTATCCTGCGACCATCCTTTGTGCAAGGTGCTTTTTTTATGAAACCTTTACTTTCAAGCTTCTTAATCGCAACTGTAGCAGTCGGCATAGAAATATTAAGTAGTGATGCAACCTCACTAACCGTTGTTTCTTCATTCTCTTGTGTGCCGATAACTTCAATCATATGCGCTTCAGTAATTGTGACAGGGACACTAAAGATTTGTTTTATTGAAATCTCTTCATATTTAAGAATCATATTGAATGTGTCTACAAGAACATGATTCAAGCTCTTTTCAAAATTATCCATAATAAGAACTCCCGCTCTTCTGCTTTGCGTCTGACTGTCTGCAAATTGCGCTTTCTATTAATCGTTTACGGCAATTAATTAGTTATACTAACTAATGTTATGCGTGATAAGCATCATAAAGCACATAAGATAAAATGTCAATAGTCATATTTCACAAAATGTTCATAATCTCCACAAAACACACCAAATATCAACACCGTTGAAGCCGCAATATTAAACCTGCGCCTTACCCCTTTGAATGCACCACACGCTATGTTATAATATAGCTGACGTTTCAAACTAAAGGAGGAAAATAATGGCAATTGGTTGGATAAACCCGGAGGATTATTCGTTTGACTGTTTATTATTCTTGGAGCGTTTTCAAATACGCTTGATGATGAATTCGGGCGGATGGTGTAACGACAAGACGGAGTGGCAGCGTAATATCGGGATTGCATTAAACGCAAACCCTGTGGTCAAGGAATACATGAAAAAGCGTTGCCCTGAATGTGCAGAGATTATTAATGAAATCTCCGCAAACGCACCAACACCCGCGGATAAAACAGAAGTCCGTAAAGCAGAGGTTTATGCACTGGCGAGTGTAGAGGATTTTGTTATATACACGGTCCCGCAGGTTATAGCAGAGCAATGTGAGTTCATCTATGGCTGGGACAAGCAACGCTTGTTTGACTTAGTAGAACTGACAGACAAAACTGTGCTTGATGTCGGAGCAGGTACAGGCCGCTTGGCATTTGCCGCCGCTGAGAAAGCAGCATGGGTTTACGCAAGTGAGCCTGTGGGAACACTACGCGAGTTCATGCGTGATAAAATCGCAAGCGAGGGAATAAAAAACATCCGCATACTGGATGGGTTTGTAACAGACCTGCCTTTTCCGGATAACACGTTTGATGTAGTTATGTCAGGTCACGTTATCGGCGATGATTATGACAACGAAGTCGCCGAACTCACAAGAGTATGCAAGCCCGGTGGATGGCTCCTTGACTGCCCCGGCGACGAAAAAGGCGATGCGAAACTAGACGAAAGAGCTGTAGAAAACGGTTGGGAATCAATCCACTATGTCGGAAGCTTCGGCAAAGACGTGTATTGTTACCGCAAGCAAGTGAAAAAGTAGCAGGAAGAAAAGGAGCGTGTCAAATATTTTCCGGAAAGCTGGTTAAATGTAATGAGACAAAAATGCGTTCTTAGTTTGTTCGTGATGGTAATTTTTGGTGTGTGCGGTTGCATGGGTATTAGCTTTGCAAACGAAAGAGAGATATTGAGGTATCTCGAAACTAAATACGATGAGAAATTTGTCGTGGTACAGAGAGGATGGGCAAATAACGAGACTATCGCTTATGCTCATCCCGTCGGAAATGAGTTTGAACTTTTTAAGGTGCGAGTAGATGGAGCAGGGCGAGCCAAAGAGTTCAGCGACGGTTACGGATTTATTTTCGCCGAGGAAGCGATATTACCTGATTACAAAGCGTTTATAACTGATGCATTGCCTGATGCCAAAATAACATTGCGGATTGGAAACCCTATGAATGTAACGAGAGAAACTCATGCAAGAGGGGTTTCTTTTGAGGAGTTTCTGGAAAAAGAATCTCCGCTTGGTATAAATGTCTATGTATTTGTAAGCGATGATGCGTTGAATGACAAGGAAGTATTTTTTGAAATGCTTAGCAATGTATTATATGAAACTCCTAACAGAGAAATTCATCACGGATATGAGATAGCATTTGTGAAAGCAGACCGCCTTGCCGATTTTGATGCTTCCTTACATAGATGGACATCATCTTTAGAATACGGGCGTGAAATTAAGGAGATTGTAGCATACACCTATTTAGGATTCGGTATGACTGTACACAAATCAGAAATCAACGAAAGGTTGAACTCCAACTTCATAGATGTGTCAAACCTTCCCGCCGAACCGCGAATTGACAGGGTAGGGGATGAAGATAATGACTGATGGCGTTGCGCATACTTTTGTGTATGCAGCGTAACTACGTATACAGAGTGAAGATGGCGGCTAAACAGTAATGAAGCAGGCGAACAGTTCGCATCCTTCTTTCTTTTGAAAATAGTAGAAAAATTATTTTATACAAGTTATTCAGAGTGTTGTGTATACAGCAGTTATTTTTTTACTCTTTTTCGAATAATGCTGTGACAGATTCATCATTTTCGTACCATAAAATGTGAATCAAACGTGTAATGACAAGGCTTTCGCGATGTGCTACAGTGAAAAGCAAAAAGGAGATTTTTATCATGACCGAAATGGAAAAACTATTCAGTTCAAAGGAATGTATGGACAAACTATCAAACGGAATCGACCCGATTAGCGATGAGGTTTTACCGAAAGACACCGTTCTCAATAACGTCGAGTTATTGCGTCATTTCTTCTATGTGTCCGACATCCTGAGACAAGTTATCGAAAACGGCGGCAGTGTCGCCAAGCGTGCACAAAGCAGGTCGTATCTGCCGCCATTCAAACTACCAATCGAACAACACAGTCAAATCGAGATAACAACGACTCCGGTTATGATAAAACATTTCACCGACCGCATAAATAGTCAAATTGATGAAAAAACAATGCGAAAGCTCAAAGTGACGGCAATTACCGGTTGGCTGGTAAGTAACGGTTTTCTTTGCGAAGAAATCATAAACGAAAAGAAAAGAAAGAAACCGACAGAAGAAGGCGAAAAACTTGGCATCTATTCCGAAAACAGAGAAGGTTACTTCGGCAACTATTTGGCAATTCTCTACAAAGAATCTGCACAAAAGCAAATAGTTGACAATTTAGAACAAATAATAATGATTTCCAACGGGGAGTAACTATTCACAACAGTTTTGAAGCGTATCTGTACAAAAACGCTACTCCACCGGCAGAGGGTGGGCGGTTATCGACATCAAGCGAAAGTGAGATGATGCCTATGGTGCAATTTACTTTTCATGTATTCGGTTATTCCGTGTCCATAAGAGTAGTGAAGCTTACAGGCAAGCGTAAAAGCCGCCCCCGGAAAGGCTAGCGGCTTTTACTAAGCTGTAATCCTTACGGGCTAACCGCCATGAAAGGAGGTTTACGCCCTTTGCCTAACATTAACAGAGTATACTTTAATTGTCAACAAAAATCTACTCAAAAATCAGGTTTTTCCGAGGTTTTAGAACAGAAAAACAATAACTTTATACGTGATACATGTTACCCTGCTTTTACTACAGGTATCCATATTTCGCAAACTTTTCCGGTTTCGGTCATGCAACGTTCGTCATAGAGTTCAAAGTCTACACAGTTTGGAGCGTACTCATAGCCGGATGACGGGAACCAGTCGTTGAATATGAACTGCCATGTTCCTTGTATTGAGTCTACAAAATCCTCATCACTCGATAAAGGCGTCGAAAATACTGCGTATGTTGCTTCCGGAATCTCGCATGTGTGGTATTCGGACGGGATTGACACACCGTCTTTGATTTCAAGACCAATTACATACTCATGCTCGCCGGTTTCCATATCCGGGTTAAAGCATGCTCCATATTCAGCGTGCTTTTTCACAAAACTTTCGCCATGCAGTTTTTCATTACGTCCATCTGACATGTATGCTCCCCAAAAAGCGGGGATATCTGTTGAGTTCTCTCCATCAGTGTTTTTTGTTTTAATAACATATCCTGCGAGTTTTATTGCGGGCATCGTTTTGATCATGGGTTCCATTACTATTCCTCCAACATTATAATTTTTCATCTGAGCAAGTGATATTCTGACCGGCACTTTGTAGTGAACACGTCTTCGGTAGATTTCGGGCGAGCATCCGAAATATCGTTTAAAAGCTTTCGTGAATCCCGAATGTGTTTCAAACCCGTAGTCCATCGCTATATCTATGACCTTGCGATTTTCCGATAATTGCGCTGCCGCAAATGCAAGCCTACGGTTTCTGACATATTCCATGACAGAATACCCTATACACCAACGGAACACATGGCAAAAATGATACTCCGAAAATCCGGCGCGCGCTGCTAAAATCCCGGCGTTTATTTCCTCACTGATATTCTCATCAATGTACTCCAATATATCTTGCATGGCTTCGTGATAACTCATATATACTCCCTGCTCAGCGTCCCACAAATATACCCGTAAAATTGGAATGTGGCACACTTGATGTTAGAGCAAGTATAACACACAAACGCGCCCCCGCTGTTCCATTTCTGCGGAGTTTTGTTTGGGAAGAAGTATAATAATGCTACCTTTTTGTACTATTGGCATACTGTGAGTCACGTTTTTCGGCGTAAAATACGAAATAGCCGTCTATTTCGTGTATCTTAACTCCGCCGAATATTGAAATTAGTTTTTTCTTATACCAATCCTTGCGTTTTGTGACCATGTACATTTTTCCGCCTACTTTTAAGCGGTTGAAGCCTTTTTCGATAAAGCGTTTTGGGATAGAAAACTCTGTATGATACGGAGGGTTTGAAAGAATCAATGTGAAATCATTATCTTTTATTTCACTCACTCCATCACTCAAAACAGTCTGTATTCCACCGACCCCATTTGCTTCAGCGTTTTCTCGTGAGATTTCTACACATTTGATCTCAACATCGCTCATTACAACACTTTTTTCGCCAATACACTTTGCGGCATAGATTCCGACAATACCATATCCACAACCCAAGTCCAGTACCTTGTCTGTTGGTAATAACTCAACAATGGAAAGCATTGCAAGTGTACCCTTGTCGATGCTTTCCGGTGAAAACAATGTGCTGTCGGTATTGAAAACCAGATCAATATTATTTATTGTTGTATTTATCATTTACTTTATAAGCACCGCTCTAACGGGTGCACCATCGCAGTCGCCTATTTTTATTGGGAACGCACAAAGTGTGTATTTTCCGTCTGCAACTCCTTCCAGCGTTACATTTTCTATAACTGCGATTTTTGAACCCAGTATTATATTATGAATCTCAACTTCATTATCGCGCGGTGCTATGCTCAGAGCGTCCGTAACAATTGTAATGACCCCCATGTCAACAATGTATTGCGCCGCTTCTCTTGTAAGATAGCTGCGTCCGTTACCGTGGATAACCAATCTCTCACAGTTTTCGAACTTACCCTCCAACATGTCCTTTGTTATCAAAGTATCATAAGGCACGGTAACAACACGGCATTTGCCGTAATAGTAAGATAGCTCCATTTTGTCGATTCCAATGTCGCTCTCTCCCACAAAGTGACTAAACGCATCAGCATGTGTCCCTATGTGACTGCCGCTGGTAATCATGCTGACATTGGCATGCGCTCCTTTTTGCATGTCGGAAACCCGCTCAATAACAACCGGCGACGACCCCGGATATAAAGGTGCTTCTTGCACAGTGCGTGTAATATCAATTATTTTCATGTTGTTGCTCCTTGTTCTTTGTTGTATAGCTTTTGTTGAAAATTATATCATTAAATAAAGGAAAATCAAGACTACCCTCTCTCGTCATTCTGCGCGTCAGTCGCAGAATCCACATTGCAACTATATACTTCCAGAATAAAACTTATACACAGTAATAGATTCTGCGACTAGCGCGCAGAATGACGGGTAGTTCTATTCCACATTCCACTCGTATATATTCTGGAGTCTTTGTCCCTCTTTGTACAAATCGTGCCATTCGGGGAGACTTGTGGTGCGGATTAGTCTTGCCCCCAGTTTTTCGCAAACTCGCATTGAAGCTTTGTTTGTATGGTTGTTGGTTATCAGCAGCTTTATCATCCCGTGTGCTTTTGCTATCAGAAGCAGCAAGCGGCAGGCACGGACTGCATAGCCGTTTCCACGGTAGTTTTCGTCAACGTTATAAGCGATTTGTCCGCCATAGTATAATCCATCGGTATATCCTATCCTAAGAGCAACTTCTCCTATTGCCTCTCCATCCTTGCAAATGTTAAGTATATAACCAGGCACCCATTTTTTATCAGGTATTGCGGGGGTCTTTTTTTTGCATGTCAGATAAATCACGCCATCAGATAATTCCGGCACTTCGATGAAGTCATCAAACACAAAAGGCAATGCGTTGTAATAAGCAATCTCATTTTGCACTTCCCACATCTCGCGTACAATTCCATACATATCGCTATCTTGGAAGCCGTCATGGTTTTTGTACTTATGTCTTGCATGACCCTCGTATACCATTGCTGCGTTTAGCATAACCTTGCCTGATGCGGGGTTCTTTACAGAGTGGTATGCTTCTATACGTTCAATATCCGTGTTTATAAACATATAATTTATGACTGCTTTTACCGCTTCGCTTGTGTAGCCTTTTCCCCACCAGTTGCGACCTATGCAGTAGCCAACGTCGGCTTTGTAATCGTACTCGGTGATTATTATTCCGATTGAACCTATCATTTCGCCGTCTTCAAGGCATATTCCCCAATGATAGGTATAATCGTTTTTGTAGTTTTCAAACCATTCCTGTATGATTTTCCTTGTCTCATCAACATCCTTATGCGGCAGCCACCTCAAGTAACGAGTAACTTCCTCGTCATTTGCCCAGTTGCGAAACATCATTTCCGCATCATCAAGCTCAATCCGCCGTAGGGTTAATCTATCCGTCTTTATCATTTGCGTTCCTGCGTGTTTCATCACTCTCTCTCCTCTATTTTACGTCCTACATACATCAAATGTTCAGACCAGCTAAGGTATTCTTCTTTTTCGCAGAGTTTTTCGGCGAGGTCGAGCATTGCTTTTTTTACTTCGGGTGGTTGTTCCATAAACTTGTGTACATTTGGAGCCAATACGCTCTCTTGACCAAATAAGTGCAGTTTTTCAAGCGGGAAACGGTTCATAAATGGTATAACTTCATGTTGGTTGATGAAAAATGCTTGTGTGAAAGCTGCTCCGCCGAAGCTCTCTCCCGAGACAAGCGGAGTTAAGAATCGTTCCTCGTATGGGTCGGCAAATTGTTCGGGGACATCACGCAATCCAAAGACCAGCCCGCCGCTCATGCTGATAAATGCCGCATACAGCATGCCACCCGTCTTGAGTAGCTGCAGTGCTGAATCAACTGCTCTTGTTCGATCCAATTCCTCAAGCAAATGATATAACGGTCCCATTAGCAAAACATGGTCAAATTGCTCGCTTATAAGTTTGCTTACCTCTCTTGCGTCTCCGCAAATTGCACGGATAGATAGTCCGTGTTTTGTTGCATACTTGCTTGCGTGATTTATGTTTTCGGATGAGAGGTCAAACAAAGTAACATCACAGCCTTTTTCCGCAAGGTAAACAGAATAACGCCCCGGTCCTCCGCCTATATCCAGTACTGTATCGCCCGGTTTGATGTATCTGTCAAGCATTCTGCATGTGAGCAGAAACTCCGGCTTATCCGCAAGACGTCCCCACTCAACCTCAACAGAGCGGTCGTAGAAATCCTGAACTATTTTGATTCTTTCTTCGTTTGTGATATTTCTTTTTTTACTCTCTTCCATTTTCTTGTCCTCTTTTCATTTCCACATTTCAATTTTTCTAAAACTATAAACGGCTAAAGGTTTCGTATAATCCCTTAGCCGTTTTATGCTTTATTGCTCTTATATTACAAGATTAACCTACATCAAGCAACAACGGACTAAGCCTGTGTCCCGCATCGGGAGCACTGACATAGTATCTGTACCAAAAATGTTGTAGCTCGTATATCTGTTCACAGTGTCTGTCCTTTCGAAAATCTTGCTGATTACAATAACTCAATTGCAAGCGAATGTCAACATGAATGTTTATCCAAATAAGTAAATACAAAATCTCTCGTCATTGCGGGCTCGACCCGCAATCTCATGAGTTATACGTTAAATTCAGGGGATTGCGGCTCGGAGGCCGCAATGACAGACTGAGAGTAACCTGCAACAAATTGCTTGTTTTATTTGTATTTATAATGTATCATATTGCATGGATTGGTGGCTGCTGTTAGCCATCAGCATTTATAGAAAACTATGACGAGGTGATGACCTATTAGTAAGGAATATGAAAAGTTACCAAAAAACACTCTATCTCCTCGTTTTATCATTTCAGGACTGATAATCGCGGTGCTGCTTGTCGTCATACCGTTGGTAACGGTGTTTCTGCTCACGCAGGCTTTTGACGAGCAAATACGTAACGAAACGCATCAGGTATCAAATTCCATAAATCGAACTGTACAATCATTTGTAGAGGGAGCATACAACCTTATTTATGAACTGGCGGTAAACCCCAGTATACTCACAATGGACACCGATATACAAACACCGATTATAGAAAGTACTGCGCATCGGAATGACTTTATAGAATTACTGTACCCCACAGGAATCGACGGTTGGCAAACAGCGCGTTCCGACGGAAACGACCCTGCAGACAGAAGCACCCGCTGGTGGTTTATCCGCTCGATGGAGCAAAGATCACCATTTGTTTCAGGGGTATATTATTCAGCCACAACAGGGATGCCGTGCACAGCTTTGTTTATACCCATGCATCACGACTATGAAATGATAGGTGTTTTCGGCGCAGATATTAGCTTGGAATATATACAGTGGCTTATTGAGCAGTTCGCCAACCCTGAAAACGGGCGTCATTCTTTTATTATTGACGGAGACGGCGGTGTTGTTGCACACCCTGACAGCTCATATTTAGAAACGCTGACAAACTTCAAGACATTGGTACGCATAGTTCCTGAAGTCGATGAACTCGGGAACACACTTGTCGATCCGGAAAACGGAAATATTATTACAATGGAAGAGGAATTCGTTATATCTGATGATTTTAAAGCAGTAATTGATGCTGTCATGAGCGGCAGAAGCGGTTTGGAAATCATCAGTCATGAAAACAACACATATTATATGTGCTTTGAACCCATCCATATGCCGGGCTTCTCGGATTCATGGTCTGTCATTACTATGCAGGACAGGAACATTGCAATGAATGTTGTTACCCGGCTTACCTTCGGGGTGATTTTCATCATAGCGTTGATTCTGGCGGTATTTTCTCTTCTTATAGTCGGGTTTGTAAGGTCTTTACGTCGCACATTAGGCTTTCTTGAACATGCCAGAAGTGATGCCGAACAAGCAAGCGTGGCTAAATCCGCGTTTTTAGCCAACATGAGCCATGAGATACGAACTCCCATGAACGCAATTATCGGCATGACGGCAATCGGAATAAAAGCTACAAATTTAGAACAGAAGAACTACGCACTGGGCAAGGTAGAGGGTGCCTCCATCCATTTACTTGGTGTCATTAACGATGTGCTGGACGTTTCAAAGATAGAATCAGGGAAGTTTGAGCTTTCACCAATAGACTTTAATTTTGAGAAGATGCTAATTCGTATAATTGGTGTTGTAACGATGCGAATGGATGAGAAAAGACATCGGCTCACCGTATATGTAGACCGCAATATTCCCCCATATATGTTCGGTGACGAACAGCATCTTGCGCAAGTCATAACAAACCTTGTGGGTAATGCTATTAAATTTACACCCGAGAACGGGTTTATCAAGCTGCAAACATATTATCTTGGAGAGAGTGATGGTGTTTGTGAGGTTAAGATTTCCGTGACTGATTCGGGAATAGGTATAAGCTCCGAACAACAGGCAATGCTTTTCCAACCTTTCCAGCAAGCGGAGAGCAGCACAACACGCAAATTCGGAGGAACGGGGCTGGGGCTTACGATTTCCAAGAGTATTGTAGAAATGATGGGTGGTAGAATATGGGTAGAATCAGAGCTTGGTAAAGGCGCAACATTTAGCTTTACAGCTAAAATGAAGAGTGGCAATGCTCCGGAGTACGAAGATCTGGAAGTTGATTGGAAAAGCATACGTATACTGGCTGTAGATGACGATCCTTATATTTTACAAGATTTTAAGGGCATCGTGGAAAAATTCGGCGGTCATTGCGACATTGCCGAAAGCGGTGCGGAAGCGATTGCATTAGTTGAAAATAACGATGCTTACAGCCTTTACTTCGTTGATTGGCAAATGCCCGAAATGGATGGCTTTGAGTTTACATCGGCGTTGAAGCAAAAAATGTCCCATACCGACGATCCATTTGTTGTCATGTCTTCAGCTGCTGATTATACTGTTTTAGCAGATAGGGCAAAGGAAGTCGGTGTTAACAAGTTTTTGCAGAAACCGCTTTTCCCATCCTCTGTTTCTGATGCTGTGAGTGAATATCTTGGATGCAAAAAGCGAAAAGTCAAAGGAACAGTTGACGAAAGCGAGGGGTCTTATGAAGGACGCAACATCCTGCTTGCTGAAGATGTTGAAATCAACCGTGAGATAGTGTTGGCTCTTTTAGAACCAACAGGTCTGGAGATAGACTGTGCGGAAAATGGCGAAGTAGCAGTTAATATGTTTGCTGAGTCGCCGGATAAATATGATGTGATTTTTATGGACATGCAAATGCCCGAAATGGACGGACTTGAAGCGACTCGCAGAATAAGAGCACTGGATAACCCGAATGCTAAAAAAATCCCAATCATAGCAATGACTGCAAATGTCTTCAGGGAAGATGTCGAAAACTGCATGGCAGCAGGTATGAATGACCACCTCGGAAAGCCTTTGAATCTAAAAGAGGTATTGGCAGTACTGAAAAAATATTTAGCGTGATGATGACACATACCGTGACAGTTACGGGGTATAACTCCGATGGCGAAGGGGTTTCCCGACTTGAAGATGGCAGGGTTGTTTTTATTAGAGGTGCAGCTCGTCACGATGTGTTGGAGGTTTCAGTTATTTGGGAGCGTTCAAAAATCACTCGGGCAGAGATAGTCCGGTTGATAAGTGCTTCTCCTTTTCGTATAGAATCAGATTGCCCGGTCTATCCTAAGTGCGGTGGTTGCGATTTCAGGCATATAACATATGAGGAAGAACTGGCAGCTAAGCTGCAATGTGTAAATGATGCATTGCGGCGAATTGGCGGTTTGCCGGTTGAGGTTGAAGTTAAAGACATTTTACATACAGGACAGATAAACGGATATAGAAATAAAGCTGTCTTTCACTCCACCGGAAATGGCACTCCATTTGGTTTTTATCAAGCCGGAAGTCGTGATATAGTGCCGATTGAACATTGTTTGTTGCTGAAAGATGATTTGAATAATGCAATTCGTGATTTAAATCCAAATGACACAAGGGTAACTGAAAGTATAACACTACGTTCGGGACGAAGCGGGGTTAACATGCCGCTTGAAGAAGAACTGGATGGCTTGGTATTCAAGGTTGAAGGGTTCTTCCAAGTAAACACAAACGCAGCGCTGTTGCTTTTCCAAAAAGCTCGTGAGTATGCGAGACTAACTAAGGAAGATACACTAATCGACCTATACTGTGGTGTGGGTGCGTTGACACTTTTTATTGGCAGAGATGCAAGCTATGCTTTGGGCATCGAGCACAATCCCGATGCTGTTAAGACCGCGCGGGAAAATGCTAAGTGCAATAGCTTCTCGCATATAGAGTTTGTAAATGCGGATGCTGCTGAGTGGGTGTCTGATTTAACCACACCTGATTGTGTTGTTGTTGACCCGCCCCGCAAGGGTTTGTCACAGGGTGCGGTGCGTAAGATTTTTGAGTTGTCACCAAAACGTTTGGTTTATATTTCGTGCAATCCGGCGACTTTGGCACGTGACCTAAAATTGCTAAAAGGTTACACAATAAGAGAGATATGCGCTGTCGATATGTTCCCAAGGACTGCAAATATTGAGTGTTGTTGTTTGCTAAGTAATTGATTACATACTTAAAGGTATATGATGTAAAGGGTGTTTTCTAATGCTCCGTATGGGGGCATTTTTTGATACCTACTACATTATGTGCAACCGTCCTGTCTGCGGTACATTCAGGCGTTTGTGGGTGGGTGGTGATAGTTCAAGAAGTCGGGGTGTTCGCACCTCGATTTTGTTTTGCTCAGATAATCTCAATGACCATGATTATAACATACTTTTTGCAGTAGACGGCTTAATGCTTATTTGCAAAGGTTAGATTTTGTCTAACCAACCCCAAAGCTCATCGAAAAAGAACAAAATTATGCCGGTTGCCATAGGTGTAATCCAATTAACAATACCTCCTGTGCTGCCGCCAAGTAGGCTTGCTATCAGTATTCCTGTGCCTATTCCAAAATTCAATAATCCAATAATTTTCATCACCGTTTTTCCGGTGATTACAATCTGCTTTTTGTCCTTGTTTTCCATTTCAATCTCCCATTATATAAATTTAGCACTCTGCGTAAAAAAGCATTACTGTCGCAGAAAATAAAAGCTATCCAACCACATCATAACACACCCAATATACACAAACAAGCACCATACACAAGGTCACTTTTTAACGAGTTCCTTAACAACCAAGCCATAAGCTTTTGAAACACAGTCGCCATCTTGCCTTCAAAGACCCAAAGGGCGCGCTTATATACCACAAAGGCTATGCCTTAGTGTTATGCGCTTACCGGCCACATTGGATGTGGCGTGTTGTGCCTATCGTCACAACATCGGATGACATAGTTCTTGCCAATCTGTATTAGATATAATGTACTCTGTGTTTTTTGAGTCATTATTACCCTGTGTAGATCGCGCTGAAAATGTAGACGAATTGTTGCGACACTGTCGCACCAATTTATAATATACGTTTCTTAATCACTGTATCCAGGTATGATTTTTTAATGTCGCGAGCAGATTTGAAAAAAGTCAGTTCCGATTTTGATAACATTTTTCTTTCTATCTTTAACGATAATAATTCCATTGTGCAAAGTAAATCAGTTGCTTGGAATAGTTTGTAGTTTGCCGGAACAACCTTTGTAAATTCAACATCGGTCAGAGCTATATTAAATGCAGTTATAAGAATGTTAGTTAACTCTCTTTGTCCGTAATCATAGTAGCAAATGATACGATCGTATTTCATTAAAAATACCATGTGTTTCTTTAGAAATGATGAGAGTTTTTTTGTGAGTTTGTCTACCAAATCGTAACTGTTTATACATTGCTTTTTCTCTACAATAACACTGTGATATGTAATATCCGATGTTCTTGTAAAGTTATGAATTGCGTTGAAAATACGTTTCCTCTCAAGTAAAGTTAAATCAAAAAATTCATCTTCTCTTCTGATAAGTGGAGCGGTATGTATAGTATAATTCGGCATTCCATAGTTCTTGATTTTCAAGTTGAGAATCTCTATATTTTTAGTAATGTCTATTGATTGGTCATGAAAAACAAGCGTAACGATGTAAAAAGATGAGTGATGCTCATAAGCACCAAAATCTCCGGACTCGTCAATAAATATACTTAGTTCTTTCATAAATACAACCCCTAAAGGAAAATGGCGGGGTAACTCCCCGCCGTGGTAGGACCCGGGTCTTTCGACCAGCCCCAGCGATTAAGACTTAATCGCCTCGTATCTTGAGTATAGGGGTAGACTCATGCAATGTCAAGAAAAATTTTATTTTCTAATCAAAAAGAAACCCCTTGACGCCACACACAAAGGTACGTGCAACACTGTTTGATAATTATACAATCGTTCCAGTGCACTATGAATGTAGTTGTGTTTATCACTGAAAATAATATACCAAATATTCGACAGTGCCTTGGAAATTTAACAATAAACCAAAAATCATCGGGGGAATATTTAAATAAACACTGCCGTTTCTAGGAAGTTTTTTCAACATTAACAGCAATCCCAGATAAAACGCAGGAAGCGTGTCGACTGTGTATCTTGCTCCGAACTGGTGTCCACCCATTGTCCTATGGAATGAAAATGCCAGCAAATGTATTGCGATTAAAAATAATAGCATGTAAATTACAACACGGTTATTGTCTTTTATTATTGATTGATTTCCAGAATCGTTACAGGTTATATCTCCGGCCAATAACCCGGCTTCATTTCTCGCAACCTTACCTTCTGAATGTCTTAGATTAACTCCTGCCTTATCAATGCTTTTGCACTTTTGAAACCCCTTTATTAAATATACAATAAAGTAAACAACAAAACTGACAACAATAGGTGAAGCCAGCCAAAACGCAAATCCATAAAATAAAGGGAATCCGATGAAATCCATGCTAAAAAACATCCTGCCGAGGTTAGCCAATACACGCCCAATGTAAAATTGCCCATGCGGGTCGTTAACGAACTCGGGTAAATAATTGTGTCCAAAATCGAATATACTGCCAAACCGGGCATAATTATGCCATAAATAAAACGTGCCCATCGTAATTGCGGGAATGGCATAAACAAAAATCCTTTTTAGAAATCCTGTAAGCGGTTTTGCTTCTCTACGGTATATTAGATATAGCACAACAGGTAAATATAGAATGTTAAAAGGACGGCAACCCATTGCGGCACACATGAAGAACAGAGACAAAAATGAATGTTTCCTGTTGTCGGTAAGCGCATAATAAAATGCCATAAGAGTTAACAAAAATGCAAAATTCTGAGTAATATACCATACAGCACCCCACAGTGATATGTGCAGATAGTTTGTTCCTAAAATTAGGAACAAGCTAAAAATCACAGCATGTTTTTTGTTGCTCAAAACCCTTATTCCCAGCCTGTATGCATAAAAAAGAGACAAAAATGAAAGGCACAATGCAATAGCATGATCAGGTGTGTTTATGCCAAAAAGTAATACAAATGGCAGCATAACTATGGATGGAAACGGGGGAAAACTCACATAATACCGCCCTTCAAAAATGGCAAGCTCAAGCCACGGAACATTTTCAGGCAAACTCAGCCGACCATGAAGCCAGCTTTCAGCCTGCCTTGAAAAAGTGTTATAGTGATTTCCTGCAATAGGGCTAAAATTCACGGAAAGCGTATAAATCAATGAATAAACAACAATTGCACATAGTAAAATGAAGACATACGGTCCGTATTTATCTGATAAACGATTATTCAACGTCATGAAACTGAATATTCCTTTTCTAGCCAATGAGTATTACAAATTAAACTCATTCGTTACCGCACGCTAAACAGTAAATCACCGTAAGTCGGGAAGGGCCAGTGTTTTCTAGATACCAACAGTTCCATTTCGTCTGTCAGTTCTCTTAGCTCGCTCATCTTTACAAGCACAGAGTCCTTGTAATGGTGGGCTTTCTTTAAAAGGTCTTTAATTTCTTCGGCTGCACATAGCTCATTGAACAGTTCTGTTTCTTTTTTATGCAAAGCATCAGATATTTCAGACAAACGTTTTACTGTATCGCGCTCATATTTGCAGACTATTTCCGGCAAAAACGTTGATTTAGCTGTCGCTGCACTGCTTAACTCCCCGGCATAAATAGCTCCGGCGGGGAGGATATTCCTTTTAATAATTTTGTATATCGTTACAGCTTCGATATTGCAGAGCTTACAGTAGTTTTCGAGCCCTATTTCGTATCGGGAAAGCAACTCGGAGTGCGAAAACACCTTATGCTGCTCAAAGAGTGCGATGTTTTTGTCTATAATCATGTACGGTAATGCATCAGGTGTTGTTTTAAGGTTTAATAATCCGCGTTTTTTCGCTTCGGATACCCACTTTTCGCCGTAGCTGTTGCCGTTAAACAGTATATGCTTGTGTTCTTTAATTGTCTTTTTTATAATTCTATAAAGTGCTGTGTTAAAATCATCTACCCCTTCAAGCTCATCAGCGAACACCCGCAATGATTCCGCTACTATTGTATTGAGAATTGTATTCGCTTTGGCAATAGACATTTTTGAGCCGACCATACGAAATTCGAATTTATTGCCCGTAAATGCAAATGGTGATGTTCTGTTGCGGTCAGCGGTATCTTTCGGAAAGCTCGGCAGTACAGTTTCGCCTATCTTCATCATATCTTCTTTATTGCCGGCATCATAGTGGATATCATTTTCTATTGCTTCAAGTATCGCATAAATCTCGTCACCAACAAAGACAGAGATAATAGCAGGGGGGGCTTCACCGCTTCCGAGACGGCAGTCGTTGCCTGCACTGGCTGTGGATATTCGTAGTAAATCCTGATATTCATCAACAGCTTTTATAACAGCTATCAGGAATAACAAAAACTGCGCGTTATCGTGAGGTGTCGCACCCGGATCAAGTAGGTTTACTCCATCGCCTGTTGCAAGTGACCAGTTGTTATGCTTACCGCTTCCGTTAATGCCGTCAAACGGCTTTTCGTGTAAGGTGCAAATCATTCCATGGTCTTTTGCAATGCTTTGCATGATTTCCATAATGAGTTGATTGTGGTCTGTTGCCAGGTTTGACGTTGTATATACAGCGGCTAGTTCATGCTGGGCAGGAGCAGATTCATTGTGCTCGGTCTTTGCAGGAACTCCGAGTTTCCAGAGTTCTTCGTCAAGAGCCTTCATATATGCCGATACTCTCGGTTTTATTGCTCCGTAGTATTGGTCGTCGAGTTCTTGCCCTTTTGGTGATTTTGCACCAAAAAGCGTGCGTCCCGTATACATTAGATCCTTTCGCTCTTCAAACATTTTTTTATCAATCAAGAAATATTCCTGCTCTGCGCCAACCATAGGCTTAACCGTTGTTACATCAGTGTTTCCAAATAAACGCAGTATGCGGAGTGCTTGTTTGCCGATAGCCTGCATTGAACGGAGCAACGGTGTTTTTTCGTCCAGAGCTTCTCCGCCGTACGAGCAGAATGCCGTTGGTATATATAGTGTATTGCTGCGAACAAATGCAAATGAGGTCGGATCCCATGCTGTGTAACCGCGCGCTTCAAAGGTTGCACGAAGACCACCCGACGGGAAGCTTGAAGCATCAGCTTCGCCGGATACGAGCGCACTGCCGGAAAATTCCATGATAGCCCTTCCGTCGCCTGTTGGGGATATAAAGCTGTCATGTTTTTCCGCAGTTATGCCCGTCATCGGTTGAAACCAATGAGTGTAATGTGTAGCTCCAAGTTCAATTGCCCAATCTTTCATAACTTTTGCGACTGCATCGGCAACAATGACATCAAGCTTGCTGCCATCTTGAATCGTTTTATTAAGTGCATCATAGATGTTAGCAGGCAAGCGATGCTTCATAACATGGTCGCTAAAGACCATCATCCCGTACATTTGCGGCAGCTTGTTCATACCAGTTACCATCCTTTGTATAAGTTGAAATTAGAGTTTCTCGTCAATGAATCCTTTTTTTGTCAGTCGCTTGATATACTTAAAACCGCAGGATTTGACAAGTTCCCGCATTTCATCAAATTTATAGTACAGCGACTCTGCATCATGGCTGTCACTTGAGAGAATCACTTCGCCGCCGCGTTTTTGCAGTTCTTTTAACAAATGTACCGCCGGATAAGGTGCCGATAAGCCTCGCCGATACATTGCGCCTGTATTTATCTCAAAAATTTTGCATTCCTTAATTACTCGTTCCATAGCACTGATAGCCGCACTTATATATCTCGGGTGCATTTCATCGAACATGCTGCCATCATCATTATTCTTCGCAATTAGATCAAAGTGTCCAATTATATCCGCACCGGTTTTTGAGACAACATTCGCAACGGTTTCGTAGTAAGATTCCGCCATAGCATAATAATCTCTGTTAAAGTGCATCGCAGCCATTTTATGCAAATGCTTTGCAGGCCCGTCAACGGTGATGTATATGCCACCCTTTTCAACATGATGCACTGCGCCGATAACATAATCTAACCCCTTAGGTCTCTTGTCTGTGAAATAATCCATCTCTAAGCCAAGATAAACTTCAAACGAATCTTTGTATTTTTCTTTAAGAGCGTTGACCTCAATGATATAAGCCGGTGTATCTTCAAGCTTCATTGAATACTCAGGATCAAACGGAACAAACGAGTGCTCGGAAAATCCAATCGAACCTCCGCCTTTTTTTATTGCGGCAATAATCATTTCTTCGGCGGATAATGTCCCGTCACAATAAGTCGTATGCGTATGTAAGCTTTGATAACCCTTAATCAATTAATATTCTCCATATTTCTACATTATCATTTCCCCAACATCACCCGCCGCCTGTGGCGGTATCTTCTTCGGGAAGAGGGCATCCTTCTACCCCAATATGTCGTGAAGCCAGTTCCCGTTTCACATCTTCAAGGGTGATACCCATTTCTGTCATCAACACCAATGCATGATATGTCAAATCCGCGAGCTCGTAGATAGTTTCGGCTTTGTCATCTGATTTTGCGGCGATTATTACCTCGGTTGTTTCTTCGCCAAGTTTTTTTAGTATTTTATCAAGCCCCTTTTCAAAGAGGTATGTTGTATAAGAGCCGGGCTTTTTATTTTCTTTCCGGTCTTCGACTATTTCATGTAATGTATTGAGGGAAAACGGCTTTGTTGCTGTTGCACTGTCTGTTTCGCTATTCGTTGCTCTATCTGCCGATCTATCTCTATTACTACCTGCGTCGGCGACATAGAGGTCTTCAAAGAAGCACGATTCCGCTCCTGTATGACAAGCGGGGCCATCTTTTTTTACTGTCACTACAAGCGAATCCTTATCACAATCGGCTCTAATGCTTACAATATGTTGAATATTACCTGATGTTTTGCCTTTTTGCCAAATCTCATTGCGGGAACGTGACCAAAAAAACGTTCTTCCTTCATCAATGCTGATGTTCAAGCTTTTCTCATTCATATATGCAAGCATAAGAACATCGCCCGATTCAGCATCAACCACCACGGCGGGAATAAGCCCGTCTTTATCAAACTTTAGTTCAGAAATTTCAATCATTTTTGTTCTCCATTGTTTCCGTCATTCTGCGCGTAGTCGCAGAATCTATTGCGGTGTGTAGGTATTCTGTCGGACAAATAATATAATTGCGACATGGATTCTGCGACTACGCGCAGAATGACGAGAGCATGCACCTCGTGATTGGCAACCCATAGTTTTCAATTTTCTACTTGTATTCCGTCTCCCGGCCTAATCATGCCACCCTGCAGTACAGAAGCGAATATCCCCTCGCGAGGCATGACACACTCGCCTGTTTGCTGTTTTATTGCACATCCCTCGTTATGGCATTCCTTACCGATTTGCGTCACCTCAAGGATAGTTTCGCCAATAAACAACTTTGTCCCAATTGGAAGCTCATGAAGACATATTCCGCTTGTAAGTATGTTCTCTGCAAAGACGCCCGCTTCAAGATCCGATATCTTACTGCGCAGCCTGTCGGTGCTCTCTACAGCAAGCAAACTAACCTGCCTATGTCCCTCGCCTGCATGAGCATCACCCTCTATACCATAATCTGCCTTAACATATACATCGGGAACAGATGTCTTAGTGATACCCTTAATATTACTGATACATACCGCAATAACAGAAGTCATACAAAATTCTTACCATCAAAATCTAAACAGTTCGGAACTGTTTTACAAAACCTATGCAAAGCAACACATTCCTTACACTTGTCAAACCATTCGCAATCGGTTTCCGGACATTCACATATCAGATTGTTTTTGTCTGCTAACACTTCATACGGATTAAATTTACTTTCCATTTTCAACTTTCAACTTTCAATTCTATAGTCCCCCGATACCCCGCCTGTTTTACTTAATAACCGAATGTCGCTTATCTTAATATCTTTTTGTACGGCTTTGCACATATCGTAGATTGTGAGCGCAGCAACGGTAACTGCAGTGAGTGCTTCCATCTCAACACCCGTTTCTCCTTTGCAGCGGATCGTTGCGGTTATTTCTATCGCGTTTCGCTCTTCGTCGGGATCGAACGAAATATCAGCACCTGTTATAGCTATGGGATGGCACATCGGGATAATTTCCGAAGTCTTTTTTGCAGCCATTATCCCTGCAACTTGTGCAACCGCAAGAACATCACCTTTTTTCATCTTGTTGCACATAATTAAATCAAAAACTTCGGGATTAACAAAGACCGTCCCGCCCGCAACCGCTGTGCGAAGTGTAGAAAACTTGCCGCTTACATTAACCATTATAGCACGTCCATCACCATTAAAATGTGAAAAATCCTCCATATAAACTCCCTCGCTATATTTTGTCTACTCTAGCACAAGACAGGGGGACAGGTCAACTGTCTTGTCCTTGTGTTTGTAGGGAAACAGTGTTTGATGCATGGACAAGACAGTTGACCTGTCCCCCTGTCTTGTATATACTATATCAAGAAACTGAAGGAAAAAGGAAGGAATTATCATATGTTATCACAAAAAATAAAGGATAAAGCAATCAAGCTGGGTTACACAGCGTGCGGGATTATTCCTGCCGATCCGTTTGACGAGTATGTAAATGAGCTTGAAAAACGCTCCGGATTATTCCCGGAATCAAAGAAATACTACGACAGTTACCGCAACTTTTATGACCTTCCGGATAACGGCAAATCGATTATTGTATGCACACAGAGATACAATAAGTACCAAGTGCCAAAGGATGTTGAAGCTTATTATGGAAAAATGTACCTGTTTGACAATCGAATAGACTACACAGAGGAGCATCGTGTTAACACCGAATTCGAAGCCTACATAAAGACGCTTGGATTCAACATTCTCGAAGCCACTGTACCGGCAAGGTGGGCAGGTGTCAGAGCAGGCTTGGGTAAATTCGGACGGAATAATTTTCTGTATGATGATAAGCATGGTTCATTTATTATAATAGAAGCATGGGTTGTCGATACGGAGCTGGAATATGATGTCACACCGGAGAATATTTATTTATCCGTATGTAACGACAACTGCCACAAATGCATTGACGCATGCCCTACCAAGGCGTTATCAGGCAAGCTGTTGATGGATGCCGGAAAATGCATTTGCCGCGTTCAGTTTGATGAGAAAGACGCGTTAAGCGATATCATTAGAGAGCAG
The DNA here is from genome assembly GCA_009783555.1 of Oscillospiraceae bacterium. Lineage (GTDB taxonomy): Bacteria > Bacillota > Clostridia > Oscillospirales > Oscillospiraceae > WRMH01. Next base: position 2,114 of record WRDH01000023.1, on the reverse strand, counting down.
ATGGGTGTGTGGATTTACGGCTGCGATGCATGTCAGGATGTATGCCCGATGAACAAAGGCAAGTTCACGGAATTCACGGAATATCCGCTTCTTTCGGAGTTTGAAGAGTTTATGACGCCGGAGAGTATCTTGAGCATGGATGAAGATACATACAAAAATGTCCTCAACCCGCGATTCTGGTACGCAGGCGAAGAAAATCTATGGTTGTGGAAATGCAACGCCCTCAGATGCATGATAAACTCAGGCGACAGCAAGTATAATAATCTTATCAAGCAAAACTGTGATAATGCAGATGATAGAATAAAGGCTATAGCCGAGTGGGGTTGCAAAAAGCTTGGTATATGAGGTGTTATAGAATAACACGTTTTTTCAGACGAGGGAGGTAGGCATGAAAAGAGTATATCTAATTTTCCTTATTTTCATATTTTTTGCATTATCAGCCTGCGTTCAAAACGGAGGCATAACAGACAATGTTGAAGTTACTATCGGTACTTCAGACAGATTCAGCACTGCGGAAATCGAAAGTGCCGTAGATAGAGTGATAAGAAAATTCGCCGCCGATTTTGTCGGCTGTGAGCTGTTGCAATTATGGTATGATGAGGATGAATCAAACTTCAATGTTGATTCATATATGCAAAGTGGGCGAGGCAGTGTAAATGGAGTAGAAAGAGAGAATGTTATTGTTTTGCATTCTAATTTTTACGTAGATTCTTCAGGCGGTGACGGTAGTTTTAACCCAAATGAAACTTACTATAACTGGAGCTGGATTCTCATCAGAGACCGCGCTAACGGCACATGGCGTGTAGACGATTGGGGGTATTAACCGCCGATTTCATTCATATTCCTTGGGGGAGACGATTCCATAAACTTATGCTTCTTCGGCTTTCCATATATTGCATCCCGTATAACCCGCTCCAAATCCGCACCGTGTAATCCCCTCAGATTTATTTCATCGACGGAATGCAAGCATGGCTTGAGCTTACCTTCGGCTGTTATGCGTATTCTGTTGCATGTCGGGCAGAAGTGTGAGCTTATCGGTCTGATAAGACCGACCGTACCCAACCCGTCGGGTAACATATATTGTTTTGACACGCCATCTGTGCCTGCTTCCTTCAGATCCGGAGCAAGTTTTAGAATGTTTTGTGCGCTAACAAACCTGCTGCTTGCCCAGTCTGCACATTCGCCTATCGGCATTAGCTCTATGAAACGCACATCAAGCTTGTACTTGCGTGTTAAATCGAGTAAATCAAGAATATCGTCGTCATTGACGCCGCCTATAAGCACGGCGTTTACTTTGATTGCGTCAAAGTCGGTTTCAAGCGCAACCCGCAACCCGATAAGAGCCTCATCCAAAGCATTGTCTCTTGTGATTTCGTTGTATGTCGCATGTCTGAGCGAATCAAGGCTGATATTTATGCGGTTCACCCCTGCGGTTTTTAATTCATCCGCAAACTTCGGCATGAGAATCCCGTTTGTTGTCAGGCAGACCTCGGAAATGCCCTTCGTCCCCGCCACTCTTTTGCATATCTCAATTATTCCGCGACGCACAAGAGGCTCACCCCCTGTAATGCGAACCTTGTTAATACCGCATGCCGAACATGCCTGCACAACATCAGCAATCTCTTCAACAGAGAGTATATCCTCATGCCGAAGCCTTGCAACGCCTGATTCAGGCATACAGTAAATACAACGCAGGTTACACTTATCCGTAACCGACAAACGAAGGTAATGAACATCTCTTTTAAATTGATCTAACATAGTATCAATAAAACTATCACTTCAATAGTTCTCTGTCAAGACAGATGAACCGTCCCCCTGTCTTGGTCCCCCTGTCTTGATGGATTGCCACACCGTCTGCGGACGGTTCGCAATGACGGGAAGTAAAACTTTTTTGTAAAACTTTTTACAACTTTGTCTGGTAATTTCAATGAAAATGTGATATACTATGTTACTATTTGTAACTTTCTAGCGCATATTACATCTAGTATATCTCATAGTAAAGGTGAGTTCCCGTGCTCGAAATTCTTTCCCCTGCGGGTAATCCCGAGGGTGTTGTCGCAGCCGTTCAAAACGGAGCCGACGCTGTATATCTTGGTTTTTATGAGTTTAATGCA
>WRDH01000022.1 GCA_009783555.1 Oscillospiraceae bacterium | reverse complement strand
TGTCTAATAATTCTTAAGATTCTTAAGCCTCTTTAGAATCCTGTAAAATTGACACACCTTTCTAAGCGTATTATCTCATTTTCACTATACTGCTGTCGAATACCCTCCTATCTACCGCTTACCATAAACTCTAAACGCTCTTCATCGGTTGCACGAACCCACGCTCCGCTCTCATATATTCCTTTAGAATAAAACATTTGAACATCGCGGAAAAATTCCAACTGCTCTTCCTCAGTTGCATTGGGGTTGCTTGGAATGTGATCTAGCCCCAAAAATGTGGCATATGTATAATCAGGCCGGATTATCCAATCCATAGTCCAACTATTACTCAAGTCGTAGTCAAACACCAAAAAACCGCTGTTGTTTGTCATTCCGCTTAACTTAACGATTTTTCCTTTATACGCAATATCAATATGCTCTTTACCTACATCTATTATATTAAAAGTCATATTTTTGCCGCAACGTTTACATTTGTGACCGTCCCAATCGTGTAGTATTCCGCGATTTTTACCGCACTTGATACATTTACAGCCATCCCATTCGTGCCATTCCCAATGATTTGGATTATCTCGCGATTTCCCACAACGCTTGCATTTACAACCATCCCACTTATGGAATAAACAACCCATACTTTAACCTCTCCAAAATTAACAATCGAATCCCGGCTCTGCCTCATACCTGGCACAGAAGACAGGGGGGACAAGACAGGGGGACGGTTCATCTGTCCTGTGACATGGTGAGATAAATACAAAGACCAAGACAGGGGGACGGTTCATCTGTCCTGTGACGTGGTGAGATAAAGACCGGTATTTGACTTGATGGTGGCAGTCTGCCCTAATCCTGACCAAAGATTAACGAGTTGAATGTAGTCATGTTTTCAAAACCATTTGTGCTTCTCTGTTTTAAGTTAATCACTTTATACTACTATACAACTCCTCAAGATTAGTTATAAATATTCTGAGTGAAGATTTCAACTCCGGTATACCGCCGTCATTGGTTAATGATTTGAGTGTTGTGTTGAGATTACCTGTTACCAGACTGACGATTGTATCAACATAATCTCGCTCCGGGACATCCGGGGAATGCGGTACATTTTCTATCCCTGCATAGTCAACATCATTGCCTTGTGCTTTTGGCTCGTCTGATGTTCTGCTTATTCTATGGTCCTTTCGGTTATATGTACCTTCGTTGATTTGGTTTGCGACATCCTCGATTTCTTCTTTTGAAGCTTTTGACAGTCGGTGCAGCTTGCTTCTATCAATCGGGACTTCACCGGACAGGATTTTTTGTTTTGCGTCAAGAGAGACCGCGGCGATTGCGTTGATTGCATGGGCAACTCTGGCGTCGCGCTCTATTGTAGCACTCGAAACTTTAAAACGTTTTCCTATTTCAGCAGCTGTATTCAGACGAGTTTGCTTTCCATCACTTTGATGGTTTTCACTTTTTGCGGTGTATTGATTATTTATACCTTGCTTCCTCTTTTTTGAATTAAAGATTACTCCTCTGTAATGGCTCACCTCAAGAGGTGACAAATTCCTTCTTTCCAGTTGATTTTCAATTATCCAGTCCAACACATCTTCACGAGAATCAAACTCTAAACTCACAGTGGAAAATGGTATATTGTGCTCGGTACAGATTTTAAACCTGTTATATCCATCTATTAGTATATCATTCCACAAGACCAATGGGTCTCTGGTACCATGTTCAAGTATTTGTCGCTCCAATCCCTCATACGTCACCTTGTCCAATGCCGGCAGATATATCCTGAACTCTTCATCAATAATAATGTTTTGCATAGCTTTGTTCTCCTGTCAAATATATTACATTATTAGCTCCTTTTATTGCCCCTAAATTGATTGGAGTAACTATATCAAAGTATAGAAAGATTATCAACAGAAACAAACTCGAAGTGTACTACCTTGTAGAACAAGACAGATGAACCGTCCCCCTGTCTTGGTGGTCCCCCCGTCTTGGAAAAGACAGATGAACCGTCCCCCTGTCTTGTGAACCGTCCCCCTGTCCTGTGAATATTTACCAACAATTAATAGATTCGTCTATCCCAATATGATATAGTTATTTCGATATTATTTATAACACATAGGGAGGGTTTTAACACATGGCAGAGGCATGGAAGAATATGTTGAATCTTGATACGGTTACAGCGTTTGCGAAGGCAATTCAATCCGTTTATAAAGAGTTTCCGGTGGATGAGTTTGTTAAATCAACAGTTGATGAAACATGGAATGATTTGGAGTTGATGGCAAGGGGCAAGAAGGTCACTGTCAACATGAGGGTGTACCTGCCGCAGGATTACAGCGAGGCACTCAGAATAATGGATAAAGCGATTGCGGTATGTGATGATTTCTTTAAGCTGTGTTTTCCGACTTATGTTGAAATGTACGGTCAGGATGATGTCAATTGGGATTTGTCAATGCGGGCAATGGAGTTATATACGCAGTATTCGTCTTCGGAGTTTGCAGTGCGTCCGTTCATAATCAAACACGAAAAACGCATGATGGAGCAGATGTATGCTTGGTCAAAGCATGAAAACGAGCATGTCCGCAGGTTGTCAAGCGAAGGGTGCCGTCCCGCACTGCCTTGGGGGCAGGCACTTGTCAGCTTTAAGAAAGACCCGTCGCCGATTTTACCGATACTTGAGCAGCTAAAAACAGACCCGTCGGCATATGTCCGTAAGAGTGTTGCAAATAATATCAACGATATTTCAAAGACACACCCTGATTTAGTGGCGAAGCTGGCTAAGAGATGGTACGGCAAGCATGAGTATACGGATTGGATTGTAAAGCACGGGTGCAGGACATTACTGAAGAAGGGTAACCGTGATGTACTCGCGATCTTCGGCTTCCACGATGTTTCTTCTGTTGATGCCCATGGTTTTGTACTGGATAAAAATACGGTTGCGATTGGTGAAGAGTTCACATTTTCATTCGATATCTCGACAAAAGAGGCAACAAAAGTACGTCTTGAATACGGTGTGGATTTCGTAAAGTCAAACGGAAAACGCAATCGTAAAATTTTCCAAATCTCGGAAATATCGTTTGCGGAGAATCAAAAGAAGGCGTATTCCAAAAAGCACTCCTTCGAAGATCTAAGCACCAGAAAACACTACCCCGGTTCACACTCAATAACACTCATCGTCAACGGCACCGAACGCGGAACGCTGGACTTTGAGTTAACGGTTTAGCAAGGCAGGGTTCCAAGACAGGGGGACGGTTCATCTGTCTTGTCGATATTGCACCGGGTATCACGTATAGGTATTTCTAACAAGACAGATGAACCGTCCCCCTGTCTTGTGACATCAGGCGGGACGCCGGGAAAGGTTTGATAAAGAGGTAATGGAGTTAGAGATACGTGAAATGAGGGATGCCGAAGCACATGAGGCGTTAGTGCTTTCAAAAAAGGCTTTCGGGCTTTTGGAGGGGACATTTATACCGAAGCCAAAAACCGGCATAGTCGCTGTTTTTGACGACAAGATCGTTGGCGGGGTCTTTTATAAGATAGCAACATATGGCAAAAAGAAGCTTGGTACAATCGATTTTATCTTTGTCGATCCATCCGTACACGGAAAAGGTGTTGGGAAGCAACTGTATGAATATGCAGTAATTTTTTTATGGGAGCAAGGCTGTGACGCTCTGGCGGCAATTGTGAGAGACGATAATATTGCATCTTGGGGAATATTCGTAAATGGCGGATTTGTGCGCGCCGGTCTTCCTAAGCTGGCAAGACTTTTGGGATTATCCGGTATTGCAAAGATGTTCCTTACGACTTACGGCGTATCGATTGGATATGAGTGCTATATAGCTTTACCGGGTAGAGAAGAAACCCTCATTTATGAAAAAAGCGCAAGCAGTGCAGGGCAGATACTCGCATACATTACAATCAATCTCTCTATTGTCGCTTTTTTACTTTTCGTTATTGAACATGGATTATCATTTTTAGCAGCATCGCTGTTCGTGTTTTCGAGCTGTGTCTTGACCGGATATACAGGTACGCTGCTATCAAAGCATAAATGGCGCTTCAGGCTGGTGGCAGGCGGAGCGGGCATCTGCTTATTAGGTATAATTACAATGCTTGTGTTCAAGGTTTTCTGCTTTATCCCTTTAGTCGGAAACTGGTATCCCCATAAATACGAGAATTCACCGCATTTTAAGAGGGATATGGCGATAAATGCGATTTTTGTATGGGCTTATCTGCTTGCCCTGTCGGCAATCACGATAATTACAGACACTTTTACGCCATTTCTGACATATGTCTCGTATATCGCTTCAATACTGTTAATAATCAGATGCATACCCTTCGATCCGGCAACGTCATATGGCGGAGGCAGGGTATTTCAATGGAACAAGCTCGTCTATGGTATATTTGCAGCCGCATCTGTATCCATTATTGTCCTGGTGCAATTATCAATTAACGGCTAATGATTCACAGTAAACTTGGACAACGCCAAATTGCCTATGCTAGAACACTATGACTTATTATCTATCATTTATTATTTATCATTTATCATTTTATAAGGGGAGGACATTTTTTATGTGTGATACATTAGCCATCGTAGCCAATTGGCGTGAAGACAACACGACCTATTTTGCAAAAAACAGCGACCGCAGCGCGAACGAACCGCATTTGATCTTGCGAGTACCCGGAGGATACCATGAACCGGACTCTCTTGTAAGGTGCACATATATCAGCATCCCCCAAGTAGAGTACACCCGCGAAACTATCCTTTATAAACCGTCATGGATATGGGGCGCGGAAATGGGCATAAACGAAAACCGCGTTGTCATCGGAAATGAAGCGGTTTTTACAAAGGCTAAAAAAGGCGATCCGTCCCTGATAGGTATGGATATCCTGCGTCTCGCGCTGGAGCGGGCAGACACAGCAACGTCAGCGGTAGAGGTTATGATTTCATTACTTGAAACATATGGACAGGGCGGGAATTGCGGATATGATAAAGAGTTCTATTATGACAACAGCTTCCTTGCCGCCGATCCCCGTGAAGCTTACGTTCTGGAGACATCCGGAAAGAAGTATGCAGTACTGAAGATTGAGGATAAATACGCAATCTCAAATCGTCTGAGCATAGGGCGCAACCATTACGAACAGGGAGGCGTGAAGCCCGGTGAGGATTTCGCCAAACGTTACACCGAACCTGTGTATTCCCATTTTTCTGCAGCAAAACAGCGCAGGAGCCAAGCCATGGAAGGTCTGTGCCCGACGACCGGCGCTGCGCAGCTTATGGAAAAACTGAGAACCCATGAAAAAGGCTTTGCCGGGCATGAGTTTGAGCGCGGCAGCGTAGCGAGTGTATGCATGCACGCAGGAGGTCTTGTTGGAGATCAAACAACGGGGAGCATGATCGCGGTGCTGCGACCCAGCAAGCCGGTTACTCTATGGAGCACAGGCTGTTCGACACCCTGCATTTCCGCGTTTAAGCCGGTTTTTTGGAACTCCGATTCGCCGCCTGTTTTTACTGACCCGGCATCAAGCCTTGACTATTGGCTAAAACGGGAACATATTCACCGTGCAATCATTGCAGGAAAAATCGACGCACACGCATTACGGGATAGGATTCATGAGCTTGAAGCGGATTGGCTCCGCCAAGAAGAGCAAATCATGAACACAGACACCGTTGACGATACAGAACTCATAGAATTATCCGCTACCGCCAACAAACAAGAGCAAGCACTGATCGACGAGTTTTATGTACAAGACTGGCAAAACATACCGGGAAGAAATCGCTACGCCCGCTACTGGAAACACAAGAACGAGAAACTGCTGGACAGGGGACAAGACAAGGGGACGGTTCATCTGTCTTGATAAAAGCATCCACCACTATCAGCGGCAACCCTTTTCAAACGAGAGCATTACAAGACAGATGAACCGTCCCCCTGTCTTTCACCCTGTCTTTGTAGTGTGCCAACAATGAAAGGTAAGGTATCAGCATGGTTTTTAGGAATATTAAACTTAATGTTATAAATACTCCCCCTTTAGATAAAGATTTTATCGCCATCGCCGCATTTAACCGCGCATATTTAGAGCTGGCGCGAAAGCCGCTCGCTATTTCGATTGAACGTGAAAATTCCCAAAAATATGTTTATGACACAAAAATAATCAGTGATGGGAATCACGATGCTGCCGATGAGTTTTATGTTGAGCGGATTGTCAAACTATTACTGTGGGCTATCGGTGGATTTCGTATCACGATTTGTGGTGATGAAAAAATAGCGAACTTCATTAAGAACACTTACTGTTCAGGTGGTAGGCGCGAATTTGATGCTTTGTTTATGAGCCGTGTTTACGAAAGTGACTTTGAAGTTCTGGCATTAAGTTATGACGAAAAACCTTTTTCGAGTGAAACTCCGGTTCAGTTAAACCGTGACCTTAACGGATGCAGGATTGGCTTCGATGCAGGAGGCAGTGACCGCAAGGTTTCCGCGGTAGTGAACGGAGAAGTTGTGTATAGTGAAGAAACCATCTGGCATCCGAAAGTTACCGCCGATCCCGGGTATCATTATCAAGAAATTGTCTCCGCATTTAAAACAGCCGCTTCCAAAATGCCGCGAGTCGATGCGATAGGCATTTCTTCTGCCGGTATATATGTAAACAACCGAACGATGGTGGCATCACTTTTTCTAAAGGTTTCTGACGATGATTTTGAGCGGGTGGTTAAAAACATATATATCAACGCTGCCATAGAAATCGGCGATGTACCTGTTGTGGTCGCCAATGATGGCGATGTCTCCGCTCTTGCAGGGGCGATGAGCTTAAAGGACACCAATATTTTAGGAATAGCAATGGGAACCAGTCTGGCTGCCGGCTATGTGGATGGTGGAGGAAATATCACCGGCCGTTTGAACGAGCTTGCCTTTGCCCCGGTAGACGGCAAAGAAGACGGTGCATGGGATGAGTGGTCCGGCGACCTTGGTTGTGGAGTCAAGTACATGTCACAGGATGCGGTTGCGTTGCTTGCCTCCGTTGCAGGAATTGAGCTTCCGCCTGATGCGACCCCGGCAGAAAAGCTGAAATTCGTCCAAGAACAGCCTGATGAAAAAACATCAGATATCTACAAAAGCATCGGATGTTATTTAGGTCATGCATTAGCTTTATGGCGCGACATTTATGATTTTCGCCACGTCCTTCTATTAGGCCGGGTAATGTCGGGCACAGGCGGCGACCTCATCAAAGCAACAGCCGAAGCCGTACTAAGCGAAGATTATCCGCAGATAAAGGGTATTACTTTACATCTGCCCGACGAAAAAAACCGCCGAGTAGGACAGAGCATAGCAGCCGCAGCCCTGCCGTAAGACAGATGAACCGTCCCCCTGTCTTGTATATCACATAGCAAATATTAAATAAAATTGGTTATTCTTAATATTTCATTATTTTAATCTTCGTTTCTGATGTCCTTTCGTTTATACACTATAGCTTTATACGCACATTCCGGGCGGCAATCACCACAGCGGATACACTCACGGTCATTGATCTTATGTGCATCCAACTTGCATGAATTTGTACAGGAGCGGCATCCTGTGCAACGATGAACGTTTACTTTTATACCGAAAAAGGCGTATTTGTTGAACAGAGAGTAGATTGCCCCCAAGGGACAAAGAAAACGACAAAATGGACGAAAAATAAAAACACTAGCCAGAAGAATGCCTCCAAGCCATAGCAGTCTCCATTGAAACAACACGCCTGTAATCGCCCGTAAGTTCTCATTTGCCAACACCAATGGAATCCCGGCCTGCAGTGTGCCCATCGGGCATAAATATTTACAAAAAGCAGGAGTACTTACACCACTCACCCACAGAAAATGTAAGGGGAGATATACTACGAAAATTAAAAGGACTGCGTACTTGAATAAGGACAACCGGCGAGTAGCGGTGCTTTTTTTCAGCTTAGGCGAAGGGATTTTATACAACAAATCCTGAACAAGTCCAAAAGGACAGAGAAATGCACAAACCGCTCGTCCCAATAAAACACCAAATAGAACCAAGATGCCTGTAACATAGAGAGGTAACTTGGTTCTTATATCGCCTAACGCTGTTTGAAAACTGCCTAAAGGGCAGGCAGCGATTGCTGCAGGGCAAGAATGGCAATTTAGCCCGGGCACACATAAACCTTTGGTGTTACCCATGAATGTGGTGCCTCGCGCAAAACCAACGAGGTTGGCATTATACAAGAGCGCAGATATGAGTTGAATAAGTCTGCGTTTACCCAATTCCGATACACTCCAAACATATAAATGAAGCCCTTAGCATGGTGTCAACATAACCGCTTTGGGCTAATCCAACGATGATAATTAATAATGCCAGTGCGAGAAAAGTATAGCTGATAATCTTATTTTTCATAAGCTCCATTCTGTATGTTGTGTGATGTTATTCCACTGCAGGTAAAGCATTTATAATTGCTTCACGAAACACATCAGCATTGCCGCCGACAATACTTTCAACGATGTTGCCATCTCGGTCAAAAAGGATGGTTTCCGGGATGAATCCGGAAGAGAAGTATATAATAAGGGATTCAGAAACGCTATCATTTTCATCAATGGTTAGAAATTGTGCATTTACGGACTCAGTGATTCGAATAGCTTCATCTCTGTCTCGCTCCATGCCGATGAGTACTGTCACAAATCCAACTCTGTCGATGAATTCATTTGTTATCAATGCCAACCCGGGCATTCCACGTACACAGGCACCTCACCAGACAGCCCATCGATATGCAAAAAATAATTCCTTTTCACCTAAATCCTCATCAGTTATGGTATTACCATACAAATCCACTGACGAAAAGCTAAACGGAAACTTAAATCCGACAGCATCAGGTTCCGGGGTTATTACAGGTGTAGGTTCCGGAGATTTTTCAGGTGTAGGTTCCGGAGTTTGCGTAGGCATCGGTGTTGGTGTTGGCGATGGTGTTATTTCCGAAGTTGGTGCCGGTTTTCTTTCCGGTGTTGGTTCGGGGATTGACTCCGAAGTAGGTGGTGCTTCAATCACCGGCTCGGGAGAATCTTCAGTTACTATATCAACAACACCACAAGCAGTTAGTAATAACAAAGATATTACAATAAAACATAAGGAAAGAATTTTTGAGACAATCATAGACTTTTCTCCGTCTATTAAAGTGTGCTGAATTTTACCATATCAATTATACACGTGTCAACGTTGTTACTTTCTTTCTTTTAATGAACAAGATATTATTGAGATAGAAAAATCTTGTGTAATAAAAGGAAAAAGCAGAAAGTAATTTCCGAGACGTACACTATCGGATTTCTTGATATGACAGTTTCCAAAAATGAATAAGAATTAATTTCGGTGCGTTATGTTAATATTGTTTTTCCGTTAGATGGTAGTACGAAAAAATCTGCGGACAGATAAGCAAATCCTTTATAGTTCTTTTCAGTATTTAATCGAAATTATGTCTTGATATGCTTGTGTTTCCGAGAAAACTATGATACTATCACATTTAATGACCACACAAAGTTGGTCGCAGCGACCGTGAGGTGCTAGAACACCATCACGGCGAATGTAGGGATAGCTTAAAACATACGCCTACAAACACGGATTTCTCCGCCGCCACGACTTGGTTCAGTATACTCATTTTTAGTGAGTATTTCAAGGATGAGTTTTGGTTTGTCGGGTATTCGCACAAACGCTGAAGTGTATTTTGGCGCAGTAGGCAAAGCATTAATGCTTCGGCAACATGCTCCCTCTGCGCCTTTTTGTGTGGTCTTACCAACATTTAGCGCATTAACGCAGAACAAAAACTTGCTATTAAATTGTTTATTTCTGATATGCCAATTCTTATATTTCAAATGCGCAATAGGGGTTCACATGATAAAGAGGCTTATATAGCATGGATAAGAGCGAATCCGGAATATGGAAGAAAAGTTGCAGCCGGCAGATATCGATTTGAAAGCAGCGTATATTCACCCGAAAGTCCCTTTAGATAGATTGACTAAATACAATCAAACAATCAGTATGAAAGGAAATGCTTAATATGTTTTGCACGAGTTGTGGGAAAAATCTAGGTGACGATTGCAGCATCAGGTTTTGCGTTTCATGCGGTAAGCAAGTTAAGGGTTCTGCACAAACGCAGCAGCTTAGATTTGTTAATTCCACGGCTGTAGCAAATAAAGCAGATCGTAAATTTACTCATAAGCCACATATACCCCTGTTCATTATAATGTTGGTTGTTGTGGCAATTGCTATAGCAATAGCAATTGCTGTACATTTATCAGCAATCTCAAATGACAATGGCGGTCAGATGCAATATTCGATGACTCCGGAATCAACAAGACCGACACCAACACCGTCACCAAAACCGACACCGGAACCTTTTCTGGCACCTAGTTGGTATACAGCATATATGGATTTTATATTAGATGAGATGTTCCTATATTCGAGGTATACATACTTTCCTGATTGCGAGGAGTTCTATTTTAATAATGAAGGTTATTATCATGAATATGCGTTGTTCCACATTGTAAGAGATATTGATATTCTTGATTTTTATAAATACTCAAGGGGAATAAAGTTTTCATTACATGATATTAATGATGATGGTATTCCTGAGTTGATTATTCACAGTGGAGGTTGGGCAGCATTCATAAGTGTTTGGTATGTGTATACATATATTGATGGTGAAGTGAAAGAAGCACAAGGTATATATGAGAGTAATCTAAAACATGCACCCGGTACGGATTTTCCCGGGCTCTTTGTCTTTAATGCTTTGACAGGAGAGCGATTTGATCACTATATTGAGTTGGTAGATGGTTTAGCTACAATTGCAGAAATTGTGAGAGAGAGTACCCATATTTTAATTGATGATAAGTTTGTTAGCACAGAAATCTATCGAACACCGAATGAAGATTTATTTAGAGCATTTGAAATATCTCAAAACCATCCTGTAGTTTTCCATACCTTAGACGAAATACGTACTATGGGTTGGGATAGATTTGTCAGAAGCTATGAATTTTCTTTTTTAAGATAGGAATCTTATTAATAAGATTGATCAAGTGAAAGAAGATTTTGCAAAAGAAAGGAAGTTTCATTATGGAGGTGTTTTGGGTATTTTTGATTGGCGGCGGCATACTTGCACTGTCGTTGTACGCTCATCACCGGCGCAAAATGAATGCTATTGCCGACGGTCATGCAACAGACAGAGATAAGGTGTTTTTCAGACAGCAGCATCGGTTTACAACAGGTGTTGCAAGTATAGCGGAAGTCGCTGCCGCACTTGATATGAATGTTTTAACCGAACGCAAAGTGAGCGTTGACAAAACATCTGAAGCACATGCGATTATTTTCCGAAACGGCGGGATGGGTGCTTTCGCACCATTTGTTTCAGTCCTTGAACGCAACGGAACAGAGGGTGATAAGTTCCGCTATAACTATCAGATAGAATCGTCACAAACGACTAGTAGCGGCGGAGACGATGTTATAAGTGCCAATATTATACTTACGCAAGTCGAAAAGGCATTTTTAAGACTTGATAGCTCTACCGAAGTTGAGAGGATAGCAGTAAAATATAAAACAAAAACTAAATGGTTCTAAGGGAGAGAAACACATATGAATCCAGCAGTAATTATCATTCTTATTATTGTTATAGTCGTTTTGATTGTATTCGGGCAAACCATCTTTATGAGGTTGTTCGGTGATCGTGCTGCCGATGCAATCGACAACGCAATAACACGGAAAAAAACATCGAGTAATCCGCAAAAAAAGGAAAAACTATCAGATATCTATTCAATAGAAAGAAATCGCATGTTTTGTAATAATTGCGGAGCTGAGGCAAATGATGGTTCAAAGTTTTGTATGAACTGCGGACAAGCCTTAAACGGTTAAGACAACTCAAGCATTAAATGAGATTAATGATCCCTTGCGGTTGGACGATATTAGGTTCTATTAAACATAACATTCGAAAAGGAACATTAGAAAGGAAGCTATACCATGAAAGTACTTAGGTTATAATTTATGGAATCTCAAACAGAGGAAACGGTGGATTTGACTTAAGTGTCACAGGCTTGCTCGGCGGCAATCTTGACTACTAAAAAAACACTTTCTTTTGAGTTTATAAGACTTGAATGATTATTGGGTAAATATAAATGGATTGAATTAACTATGGCAAGTAAATATAATCAGACTGAATAGATTTAACAATCAACTTTAGGAGGTTTTTTAAATGTATAACCAATTCAATAGCATAAGCGCAAAGCTTAGAAATGCAGCGAAACTCATTGCAGCGGTAATTGGCGGCGGAGGAGCTCTTCTCTTCATCATTACACTTATTGCCGCAGGCTCATATGGTGGAATTACTTTTTGGGCTTTCATAGCAGCAGCGGTGCCATGCACTATTTATATCTTTTTAGCATGGCTTGTTTATCATCTAATCAACATAATCTGCGATACTTATGACAATACTAATGTTATATTGAAGAGAGTCGACAAATTGCATTTACATTCTATAGATGCCAAAAGTAATGAAAACACGCCTGTAAACCCAGTCTATAATACCGTTACTACGCCGACCACAATACAAGACTTACCTTCTACACCGATACCAGCTTCTGTACAAGTACCGATAGCTGCACAAAAGGTGATAGTTAAGCCGAAGCCGACTTTTGACTCAAAAAAGATCGATGTGATTGAACTCATTGATGAAGAGAATACAGTAGTGGAAGTGCAAGCGGAAGATACAAAGCCATTAGTAATCACAGAAACAGATGTAGTTGCACCGCCGGAAGAAGTTGTGAGTGAAGATGATCAAATTGCTGAAGCAGTTACGCCTATAACTGATACTCCAGCTCCTAGTGTGATATTCTGTAGGGAATGTGGCTTTTCCTATGATAAAGAAGGTAACTTCTGTCCTCAATGCGGAACAAAGAACGATATGAAATCGTAGACCTTGTGTAAGCCAAACAGTATCATCATCAAACCTCACTTCAATACGCAATGCTTCGCCACAAGGCGATGAAAGCTCGTATGGGCGGTATAATACAATTTCATTCTTCATATCGATTCACCTCATTATGTTTTTATGCCGCGCAATAAACGCTATATCAAATTGCGGAGTAATGTTATGAGTTTATTGGCACTGATTGCGTTACACGCTAACACTATATAGCAATAAGGAAAACCCTGCAATCCACACGGTTTTCTACCTTTTCGTTCAAAAAATGGCAGAAAAGGTAGAAACAATCACCATTGTCGCCAAGCTATTGTAAAATTGTTCATCATATTTCCATGAGAATCAGGTTTTATTTTTTTTGAAAAAAGAATCGTCCCTCCTGTCTTCACTTTGTTCTTCTCTTTTTCTTGATTTGCTATCTCATCTGGTATATAGTACCAAATGCATAAATATGCAAACTGATATATGGAGAGAGGCACAACGATATGAATGATATTGAATCACTGGGGTTAAAAATCGGCAGGAGAACTTTTATTAGCACTGCGGCTATGCTGCTGGGTGTTATGATTTTTGCCTTTATCCTTACACAGATTATTCCGGCAGGTGTGTTTGAGCGGGAGATTGTTGGCGGACGTGAAATCGTGTTGGCAGGCTCGTACATGCAAACGGACGACACATCTTTACCTTTTTGGCGCGTGTTGACAGCACCCTTTGAAGTCTTTGCAGGACCTGACGCGGCAGTCGCAATCATGGTGATATTCTCGATTATGCTCATTGGCGGTGCTTTCCTTATCCTCGACAAATGCGGGTTGATTAAGTATTCAATGCAGCTTGTTATCCGTAGATTCGAGAAGAAAAAGTATGTACTCCTCGCAGCAGTGACTTTTTTCTGTATGCTGCTGGGAGCGGGTATGGGCATATTTGAGGAGACTGTGATTCTTGCGCCTATCGCCGTGGCATTGGCTGTTTCTCTGCGTTGGGATGCTCTGGTCGGTGCGGGGATGAGTCTTATTGCAGTCGGCTTCGGTTTTGCTGCCGGCATATTTAACCCTTTTTCCACAGGTGTCGCACAGAGACTGGCGGGGCTGCCGCTGTTTTCGGGGCTTTGGCTTCGTATAATCATGTTTGTTGTGATATATAGCATACTGCTTGCGTTTTTGCTTCTGTACGCTCGGCGAATCGAGAAAAATCCTGAAAAATCGCTGCTATACGGCTTGAAAAATTCATCCGCCCGGTTTTCACCGGAAGAAGCAGCAACATCGGGAGTTAATGAGCAATCTTCAGGGGATCCGGGGGATGATGCAGAAACAGGAGCAGTAGCGGTAACAGGAATGGATACAGCAACAGGAGCAGTAATAGGAGCGGATAAAGCAATAGGAGCGGTAATAGGAACAGATAAAACAACAGGCGCGGATACAGTTACTGAGGATATGGAGATACATGCTCGCAAATGCAAGAGGGGACTCATCTTCTTTGGTGTTTGTCTTCTTGCTATCGCCGTATATGTTACTGCAGGAGCTTTTATTCCTGAGCTGACGGACTTTTCGATGCCGGTGATAGCACTGGTGATCATGGTCGGGGGCATTGGCGCAGGGCTGTTAACCGGTCACAACCGGGTGTTCCGGGATTTCGGAAAAGGCATTGTCACATTTCTCCCAAGCGTTGTTCTGCTTATGCTTGCTTTAAGCGTGAAGCATATATTCGTATCAGGCGGAATAATGGACACATTACTGCAGTACGCTTATAATTTCGTAATTGATTCCAGTGCCCTAACATCCTTAATAATCGTATTTCTATTTGTGCTGTGCCTTGAATTCTTCATAGGTGGTGCTTCCGCAAAGGCTTTTCTGATAATCCCGCTTCTTGCACCTCTGGCGGAGATGGTCGGTCTGACACGTCAGAGCATCGTGCTTGCATTCACGCTCGGCGACGGTTTTGCAAACGTACTTTACCCGACCAATGCGGTTCTTCTGATAGTGCTGGGGATAATAGGCGTACCATATTTGACATGGCTGAAATGGACATGGAAGCTCCAATTATTATTCGTTTTAGTCAGCATAGGTTTCTTAACTCTTGCACACGCAGTCGGATACGGACCGTTTTAGAAGACAGGGGGCAGGATAGGGGAAGCAAGACAGATGAACCGTCCGGTTTATACTGTAGAGAGTATTTCATATAAGGCTCGTAAAACGAGACTTTGAATACCTACTATAACACGGTAACTGTCCTGTTTAAAGCGAATGTTCCATTCGCTCCGGGAGAATCTACGATTCTCCTTGCAGCAAACATTCAGACCAACATCGTGTAGCGGATGAACCACCGCAGAAAGGGATACAATACGAATGAATCTTAGCGGCAGCCGGCAAACCATCCGTCTGCCGATATCTAGAAATCAAGAGATGGGATTATCGTGAAAGCGACATATAAACCTTATCCAAACAACCTGACTTTGGCACCTTCATGGAGGGGGGTGTCTGCCGATACGACAAAGGGGTTTTCAAATGGAGTCCAGCGGTCTATTAACATTTCGTTGCCGATTCTTTTTATTGGCATGAATTCTACGTTTTCTCTGAAGACAGTAAACTCATCGGTTCCCCAGACACCTTGTTGTCTGGTCACAAAGAACATATAATACTCGCCGGTGATTGAATCATAATGCACTGACGACGCAGGGACTATAACAGGATAAGGCACGGTCTCCCGCTCCATTAGCACATGCACGGAATCTCCCTCCAATGAATCGGCACAACTATCAGTAAAGCCAACAGTGATATTAATACCATCTTCATCATATAGCACCCTGATAGCAGTACCCTCAAATACCGGCGAGTTCCATAATCCAAGTAAAGATACAGTGACTTGATTGCCGACATGTATAAAGAAACGCTGTTCCCATCCTGTTGCCTCCCACTCTTCATTAGAGACAAACAGCTCAGTCATAAGCGGATAGCCATACGAGGACACTAACTCATCGGCAAACTGAACAACGCCCAGCGCTTCCATTGACATATAAAAAGAGTGCGAGCTTGATGTTGCGATCGTTACCAATGGCTTTTGCATTTGATAAAAAGTGCGGGAATATATTGTGCCGCCAATCAGTAAACACACAAATAGTATTGCCAGAATAGCCGCTGCTTTCTTGCTGGTCAATTTCAAACCAATCACCTCAATCCTGTATATCCTAACCCGTCCGCCATATTGTCCTGACCATATATGAATACTAAAATTGCAGGAAACATAAATACGGTTGATGCGGCAAAAATCGCCCCGACATCTCCTGCTGCCACTTCCGATAAAAATACAGACATTGGCATTTCATAATCGTTGCGTATAAAGACTACAGCCTGGTCCACTACATTCCAGGCTTCGGCAAATGCCAAAACAATTAATGCCGTTATTGCAGGTTTTATATTAGGAAACACAATGCTTGAAAATACACGGAAACTGTTAGCGCCGTCAAGGCTTGCCGCTTCAATCAAGTTCTTGTTAAAGCCCTTCATTTGCTGCCGTATCAGAAAAACCCCAAACGGAGAAAACACTGCGGGCAATATAATCGCTAAATAACTACCATCTATACCAAGTGCCCGAGCAGTTATAAAATGCGGAACAAGCAACGCCTGCATCGGGAGTAGCATTGTAAATATATAAAGGATAAACAGTTTGTCCTTGTGCCGGTTACGCAGTCTTTCAAAACCGTAAGCTGCAATCGGCGCAACTGCGAGCTGCCCAAGAACCATTGGGACTGCCAGTATTATCGAGTTCCAGATATAACGGTAATATGTCGGGTCTTCCAGCAGAACAGTACGGTAACCCGATAACGTAATTACTTGCGGAAGAAAACTCATGTCCTTATAATGCATAAACTCATCAGTTACGCCAAGCATTGTGTAGGGGTTGATTATAGCCGTATATCTCATTTCTGCTTCGAACACACTCATAAAAGAGTTAAACACAATAAAGAACACAGGCAATAAGCTGATAGCTGCAGCTATTGATACGGTGGTCAATCTTGCTATTTTGATTAAGTCTTTTCTTTTCATAATCACCTTGTGTAGAGACGGCACACTAACTATACGAATCCGTCAAACGGCGTTGAAGTGTATAACAGACAATCGCAAGGAGCATAATTGCAAACGAGAGCAGCGTCGCCGTCGTTGAAAGAGTCTGCATATTCGCTGCCGCAAATTGGTTGTTCATAAAATGCTGCAGCATAAATACCGACCTGTTCGGGTATCTGCCGAGCAGCAGGTATATTTCCCGAAAGATCCTGAACGAGTTTATGATCGACATCATAAAAACAAGAAATGTCGTCGGCATCATATAGACTGCTGTAACCGTGCGGAAAATCTGAAAGCTGCTTGCGCCGTCGATTCTTGCTATTTCGTAATATTCTTTTGGAATAAACTGATATCCTGTTACAAATAAAACTAAACTAAACCCTATGTTCTTGAATATGAATACAAGAATTGCAATTGGCAAGGCCCAGTCACTTGCAAACCACAATACTGTATCATAGCCATTCAATAGTAATATCCGGTTAATATAACCATTGTCGGCAAATAAAGATTGCCAGAAGAAAACTACCGAACCTGACGGTATAACCAGCGGAAGCATAAACAGCACCAAAAAGAATTTCTTTTGCTTAAGCCCTTCCAGCAATGCAGCTAATAAAAATGCTATTATCATGTTAAGCGGAACACTAAGCGCGATGAAAAGCATTGTATTGTTGACTGCCAGCCTGAAAACGAAGTTTTCCAGCGTGTTTTGGAAGTTTCTCAGCCATACAAAGCTCCCGCCGAAAGTTAAGGAGTGATAGAGGCTGACAAATGCCGGGATAAAGAAAAAAATAAGCATGCCGATAAAACTTGGCAGCAAAAACAGCCATATTCTGTTTCTAGGTAAGTATTTTTTAAGTGTACTCATTCTTAACCTTATCTAACCCCAAACGTAAAGCTCTAACCGATTCTGGATATTTGCCAATGTTATATCTATTGATTGCCTGCCTGTCACATACAAGTAAATATCCGGATATATAAAGTCATTTCGGACTGTAAAGCTACGTTTATTTTCTACATCAAGAAGCTCCATGACCGGTACAGTTTGCAAATATACACGCTCAAACATTCCATCCCGCAAGGTCTGCAGCACATCTTGAAATTCGAGCCATGCTTCATCCCAAATAAGCAATGCCTCTTCGTACTCTTCCTTTGCTTCTTCAGGATCTAACCAAGGATTCATACTCGGATGAAGCGGTAATAAATCGTTAAATAACCCACTATCCCACGCTGCGTTTGCATCCCATATGATTATTGATTCGAGCAGTTCAAAAATCGAATTCCTGAAACGCTCCCTGTTGACCGGTTGAAATATGTCGGGATATAGTGATGGGGGATAATGGTATTCATTTGCAACGTGTAATGGCAGTGTGTTCTCTAATGCAAAACGAACAAAATCCCATGCAACATCCTGGTTGCTGCTCTGTTGCAATATACTAAAAACCGTACTTGTATGGAATTCAATCCGGTTATTGAAGTTGCGTTGTAATATTGGTGTTCCATAAATCATATTGGATATATTACGATCTCTCATCATATATAGTTCCAGAAAAAAACCATGATTTTCAAGTAATAATACATTATCCCGTTGTTCAAGCAAGAAATCCATCATTCCGGATACTGTTACTACAACGTGACCTTGAGGACCGTTAGGCGTAAATTCAATATTTGTCGGTATACTGCTTGCTGCTACTACCAAATCTCTAATTTCTGTTGTGTTTGCATCAACTCTTCTTGTTGCTACATCATATACACCGTCAAAGACGTTAAGTACATTAAAATTCCTTATTATAAACAGCTCATGCTCCGGATTTCTAGCCGCAACAATTTGATGAATGTTAAGAAGCTGCTCCCAGCTTATTGTGTCTAAATCGTTAACATTGATGCCGGCACTCCTGAAATAAGCAATATTCGGCAACGGAGCTTCAAATGTAACAGATAAGGGAACGCTGTATAAAATCCCGTTTGCTTCCATACCTCTAAAAACGTTATCAAAATAATCTTCGCGGTTTATTCCGTTTGAACCATCTATTAGCTGGTTTAAGTCCACAAACAGCGAGTTAACATCTAATTTTTCACTTGATATGGTCGATAACATAAAAATATCATAAGAACCACTCAGGAGTTGTGTTATTAATGCAACTTCTTCACTTGTTGTCCGTGGTGATGAAAAAGTCTCCACCTGTATATTAACTTCCGGATGCTCTCTTCTAAAAAGAGAAATAATTTCATTAAATTGATACGATTCCCACTGTGATGCGAATATCCGCAGCGTGTGTTCAAACTCACCCTCAAACTCAGGATAATCTTCTTCTTCAGACTCCGCTCTATCCGGCCAAAGCCAACCCCATTCATCATCTATGATGTCTGCCTGATGATCAATTTCATCCAATACAGCATCAAAGATATCTGAACCGGTTTGCGTTCTGCAACCAATTAATAATAATGCTATACAAACAGCACTTAAGATAATAATAACCGTTCTCATACGATGACCTCTGGAAAAAAAACGTAGGGATTTTGCATAATTATTTATTATATATAAACCCAAAACATTTTACAATACTGTTTGACGGAAATTATATCTGTCATATGTACGGAAATTAGTTGCTGACAAACAGTATATTGAAACCGTTGTGGCACTAGTGTATAATTATTTTGTTATAACGGTTGTTTAAGTGTGTTGAAATTCTGTGGTTTTCGTTGGCGTATTTCTTATTTATATTCCTTGCGATATTAAACTTGCCATTGTAATATTAAAATACAGTGTGATAAAATATACAGTAGATTGAGGATATTTTTTATGCCATTTGAACACGATAGTATTATAAGCATAGTTCGTAATGCGTGTAAAAGCGCATCTGAATATCCATGGATTGAACTAAAAGAAAACAATGCTGACCCTCAGCAAATAGGCGAGTATGTCAGTTCTCTTTCAAATACAGCAGCACTATACAGACAAAACTATGGCTTTATGATATGGGGTGTAAACGACTCTACACATAAAATTGTCGGCACACAGTTTTATCCTGAGAAAAAGAAAAAAGGTGGCCAGTCTCTAATATTGTGGATTAGCACATTACTTAAACCGCGTATGCAAATTTATTTCCATGAAGTAGAAATTGAGAATGAGCATATAGTAGTTCTTGAGATAGCTGCGGCTAATTCTGTACCTGTTGCATTTTCCGGAACAGAGTATGTCCGAATTGGCACAAATAAAGTGAAATTAATGAATTTTCCGGATACCGAACGACAATTATGGGCGATATTTTCAGAAAAATCATACGATGAAATTATAGCTTTAGATGACTTAAATAATGATACTGTGTTAAGTATGTTAGACTATCGCAGCTATTATGAAAAGCTAAACGAACGACCTCCAAGTTCAGAGAAGGCGATTATCGAGAGGCTGATTGACGAGAAAATTGTTATCCGTAATAATACAGGCAGTTATGGGATAACTAATATTGGAGCGTTATTCTTTGCACACAGATTATCTGATTTTTCTAATCTTGCCAGAAAGGCTATACGTATCATCAGTTATAACGGTGAGGGCAAGGCATATTCTTCCAGCAGAGAAGTTCTTTTGGATAAAGGGTATGTTAATGGATTTGAGGACTTAATAACTTACATATATGGCTTAATACCGGATATTGAAGACTTTAGCGAACCGATTAGAAAAGATGTTCCGGTATATCCCGAGGATGCCGTAAGGGAGCTGATGGGAAATTTAATTATACATCAAGATTTTTTCATGCGTGGGACCGGACCTATGGTGGAAATATATAAAAGTAGGATGGAAGTTACAAACCCCGGTGCTCCGTTGATTGAAAAGGATAGATTTGTAGATCACTCGCCGGTTTCACGAAATGAAACAATGGCAGGTTTACTACGACGCTTTGGTATTGGGGAAGAACGTGGTGTGGGATTTGATAAAATCGTTATTCAAACAGAGTTATATAAGTTGCCGCCACCGGAGATAATTGCATACAGTACACATACAAAGGTAATTCTACACATACATAAAACGTTTGCCAATATGAGCAAAAGCGATAGACGTCTTGCGTGTTATTATCATGCTTGTATAAAATGGGTATACAACAGTTACATGACTAATGCATCATTACGCGAGAGATTCGGTATTGAAGAAAAGAACAAATCCATGATATCGCGATTACTAAAAGACGCATGCGAAGCAGGTTTAATAAAGATAAATAAAGAGTCTTTAGCAGAAAAGAGCAGAAAGTATGAACCTTATTGGGCATAATTTCGTTGACTGGCTTTTCTCAAGTTGACACGAAATATCTCCTATCCATTGCAATCAGACGTTTTATTTCGTTGACCTATAGTTGACTGAACATTAGATTACAAAACCATCGGTTAATGAAAATATAGAATTTCGTTGACTGGCTTATTGCAAAATGTTGTGTAGTTGCCCTCAATCGTTTGCAATAACAAGACTATTTTCGTTGACTCATAGTTGACTGAACTCATACATTTCCATACCTGCACTACTTATGAAAGTGCCACAGCCATTCTAGGCGAGGCACTTTTACAGCAATTTATGAATTGTTTATGAACTATTTGAAATACCCTTTACAAAACTAACCGTCCCCCGTCCTGTCTTTTCTCACCGTATATCAAAGTTCCTAACATTGTCGAAGAAGCCACGGAATTCGGCGTATGTGGGGACATATACGTTTTGCAGGATATTACGGTTTAGCGGGAGTGAGCCGCTCTGGTATTGGATATGCAAAAAGTCCTGCGCGAAACCGCCCAGCAGTGATGCAAGAAATCTTTCGGCGATTGTTATTTGGTCATCATCTCCATGACCAATACTCATCATCATTGTAAATGTGCATACAATATCGCGTGAATTAAGCATCTCAATCGAGTAGAGTCCTGCAAGCGCGTCCTGTACTGCATAATAATCCGCAGTAGTACCAACGTACTCAGCCGATTTTCCCGCTAAGAACCTTGCTCTTTCATCAGTCTCCGCACCATCGTCTTCAAACGGGTTGCTGTTTCTGAAAAGCAAAGGCATGATAAAGCCCAACGGAATTTGACTGCCGTCGGGAAATACCGTGTCAAATTGATTAAAGAACAATACTTCGTTGGAAATAACTTGCTCCAACGCATTTTCCACACTTGTCGTCTGCCCCAGTATATCTGCTCTCAATCCTGAGCTTTCAAATAATTGCGGAAGCTCTCCGGCTTCAAGTGCCTCTCGTAACACTGCTGTGTATTCATCATATGTAAAATACACAAACTCTATGGTTACATTCGGAAAGCCGCGCGGGTTTTCATCTTCGTCCACTTCGTCTGTTGTGAAATTCGCGATAATTGCTTCATAAGCCTGTATTTTGTCGGCGGCAAGGTCTTCATCCTCCGAAACAGCAAACCATATAGTGATTTCGCCGTCAGGTAATGTCATTTCCAACCTCTGTTGTTCATAGCTGTGAATGAAGATGGTTAATCCAATTCCTAACGCTATTACCGCGGCGGACAACCCGATGATGCGGTTCTTTTTTCTGCGCTTTTTTTCTTTTACAACGCCCAGAACCTTCTTCTCTTTGGTCAATGCTTTCTCAAACTCAACTACAGAGGAAAAACGCAAGTGCATATCTACTGCCATCGCGCGAAGGATGGTATCATTCATATAGTCGGGGATATCCGGATTTAACTGATTCGGAGGAATCAAATTGTCTTCTGTTTTCCTGTTCGTTGACTCCTCAGGCTTAGTACCTGTTATCATGTAATATAATGTTGCACCTAAAGCATAGATGTCCGTCCAGGGACCTTGCTTACTAATCGCCTGATACTGCTCGGGAGGGGAGTAACCTGGCTTCATGACCTGTGTCAGTTTCAGCATTTCCTGAGTTTCGTTCTTGGAAAATCTTGCCGCGCCGAAGTCAAACAGCTTTACAGTACCGTTTGAACATATCATTATATTATCAGGGCTTATGTCACGGTGGAGGATACCTTCATCATGAACGGCTTTTAGTGCTGAGCATATCCCCTGCATGGTAGACACGCATTCATCGAATTCTATAGCTCCACGTTTCAGGATTTCACTTAATGTAGTGCCTTCAAGGAACTCCATGACCATGTATGCCGTGCTGTTTGCTTCAAAAAACTCGTATACGTTGACTATGTTGTTGTTGCTGCTGAATTTTGCCGTGTAGCGGGCTTCATCCAGAAAACGCATTAAAAAGTGCTTATACTCTTCCCGGCGGTTGTGCGCATAAATTTTTACCTCCTGAGTACCCGGAACTCGAATCGCGATGCCGGTATAGTAGTATTCCTTGACTGCCACAACTATATTAAGGTTCTTGTCCCACGCTTTATATGTGATACCAAATCCGCCAAAACCAAGTGCTTTGCCGATTATATACCTGTTTTCAAGCTCCATGCCGGGAGTTAGAAAGTATGGCTCAACAGGAGGTGCCCCCTCTTCATAACCGCAAAACGGGCACATATCAAGGGTATCGTTGTATTTTTCAAAACAAGCGTTGCACAGTTTCATTTATGTTTTCCTTTCGGCTTTAGTTTAAATATGCTTCCCAGCTAAAGCCGTCAACACAAAACGGAACAAAAATGAATTCTGCATCTCCGATTTTCATTAAATCCCCGGCTTCCATTATTTGGGGAGTCATTACCATTTTTTTATTCAGGTATGTTAAGCCGCTGCTGTCACCCTGTTGTAAGTAGAACTCCTGATTGTCAGGCTCATATGTAATAATACAATGCCTGTTACGTGATACTTTCATTTCCTGAGCCAAAGCTATATCCATTTCCATAGACCTGCCAATAGTATTGTTACCGGCTTTAAGGTTAAAGCTCTGACCAATATATTCGCCCTTTATACTGACAAGCCATCCGACAACAGGTTCGTTTCCTGTGGGTGCGCTCCACATAGCCATGGTTTTAACATCTTCTGTATCGGTATGATTGACCACATTGTTCACCGCCTCTTGTAATGATGGAGCGGGCACTGCTACAGGTTTCGGCTGCTCGGGGGGAACTCTAACGATTACAGGAGGTTCGGGTGCTGCCACAGGTTTGGGCAGTTCAGGCATGGGCGGTACAGGTGCGGGTGGAGCAGGAACGGGTGGAGCGGATACGGGAGGCACAGATGGCTCGTATACGGGAGGTGCGGTTGCGTGCTGCATTGGTTCCGGTCTGACAGGCTCCGGCTGTTTAGGTATTTCCACTACAACTTGCATAGGCTCCGGTTCCGGCTGAACGGGTATGGATTGTTTGGCTTCCGGCCGAACAGGCTCCGGTTGCTTGGCTTCCGGTTGAGCAGGTATCGACTGAGAGATTGCATTAGTATCGTTATTTGGCGAAACATCTTTTTCCTGTTTATTCCGGGAACTGAAAAGACTGAATGTGCTTTTATGCTTACCCGCAGATGTAACAACTTTCTCCTGCTCTTTTGGAGGACCTTGAGTTACCGGAGTTATAACAGCAGCCGGTGTCTCCGCTTTATTTACCGCCTGTACACCCCCCGTTTGTTGTGATGAAATAGTATCAGGATTACAAACCGGGCACTCCTCAAATTTATTAGCGTTATAAAAGTGACCCTCGGGACATTGAACTTTGTTTATCATTTTGCATCCTCTCGTTTTTGTTAGTCTTATTCTATACTTTGATAAGCACACAAGTGGTATTATCCTGTACACCATTTGCTTTCTGTGCAGCTAATTGGAGCAGAGCGTCCAATCCATTGGTTATATCCGGGCTAGTCAATAAGGTATTAAGAATGTCATTATCACTTAGGCTGTTTGTAAGACCGTCTGTGGTCAGCAGGATCATATCTCCGGCTATAAGAGTAAATGCTTTGCTGTTGATATCATATATTCTTACGCCGCCAATGCCGATAAAACTTATCAACGCATCCGGCCGATGCTTCTTTTCGTTTTTCCTGACTGTCTCCGCTTCTTCGATTGTCAGTTGTTCCAAGCTGAGAGCATAGTTATGATCCCGTGTTACCCGGACAATTTCGTTGCCTCTTATTATATATGCCCGGCTGTCTCCGACCGACAACCAATAAAGATTTTCATTTTCTATTGCGACCGCAACAATCGTTGTTCCGGCTTCCCTTATACTCTCGTTCTTTTGCAGCTTGACTATTTCTTCATCCAGAATGTCAATTGCCCGGAAGAAAAAATTCTGATATGCTTCGGAGCTTTTTTTAGAGGCAATCAGCTCTTTTGCTTTTTTCACGGCTGCGTTGCTTGCTGCCGAGCCGCCTTCCGTCCCGCCCATTCCGTCACATACTACCGCAAATGCTTTGTTGTCCGAGAAATCAGCATAATATGCGTCTTGTTGTTCCTCGCGTGTACCAATATCTGATTTGCATGCAACTTCAATACGCATTATTATGCTCATTCTTTTGTCCTGTCTTTAAATTAATGTTGCCTTATACGATGACGGTGTCGTAACTCCCCATCAGCCGGTTCATTTAGTTGAGTGTCAGACCAAGCTGACCATTCAAGCCATCTCCAATAATGATACTCATTTATCACACTTCTTGTTTCAACCCACCATCGGGGTATAGGGGTGCCTGCTACTGTTGTTATATTCGTCAAGAACCACCAGTTACCACCATTTGAGCTGCATGGTGTTCCATCGCTATACTGATCCATACCTCCTCCCCACCGATACGAAGGCATTGCACTTCCATCACGAGTGCGGACACAAGCTTGCGCAAAGCGTGCTCCTCCTCCTCCTCCGGAACTGGTTGGATTATTGATTGGACCGGTATTGCTGGTCCATACATTCATCGAATTGTCATTATACCCTCTCCCGCACCAATGATAATAATGCCATCTCTGTACAGTTGTCGGAATATCATCACGTCTTGAACGTTGTGTATCTGTGTCTGCTCCCGGATTAGTCCGAGCATCTACTGCAGCACTCCAAGGTGTATGCCCTACATTATGTACATCGTGGGCATTTTCCCATCCGTCCAGAGACGGTCGTGTTGTTCCTTCACGACTTGTCCATTCTCTTACTCTGGTACTCCATTGTCTCTGAGTATAAGGTGCAGGAGGGGCTTCAATTGGTGGTGCTGTTTCTATCCAGGATCCCCAATTTTCATTTATCGACCACTGTGCAAACAGTGTTACCGATCCTTGCACAGGAGTGTTACTTTCGAATCTGGTTCCACCGTTTGCCGCTGTAAACCATCCATTAAATGCGTAAAAACTACGTGCAGGTACAGTCAAAGCACCAATAGGTTCATTCCAGTTTACACTTTTGGAGCCTACATTGCTTCCACCTGTCGAATCGAATGTGATAGTATATTTTACTACTGTCCACCGTGCGGTCAGGGTCATATCGACTAAAACATTTGTACTGCCGCTAACCTGACTGCCGCCGCTGAACCAGCCGTCGAAGGTGAAGTGATCACGAGTTGGAGTTGGGAGAGTTCCGATATTATCGCCCGAGTTTACACTCAAAGTACGTGGATTCACACTGCCGCCGTCGGCATCCAGTGTAATCGTGCGTACTATTCTTGTCCACTGTGCAAACACTGTCATACTCTCTGTTATCGTGGTGCTGTTGTCGACCCTGCTTCCGCCGCTTGCGGATGTAAACCAGCCGTCGAAAGTATGGTGGTCACGTGCCGGGATAGGCAAGCTTGCACTCTGACCGCCCGGTATTTGCAAGGATGCCTGAGAAACAGTCCCGCCGTTTGCATTTAATGTTACGGTGTATATATCCTGTGTCCAATGAGCAAATGCCGTCATATCACCATTGATAACTGTCGCTTGTGTGATTTGTGTACCGCCTATTGCGGCTGTGAACCATCCGACAAAAGCATGTTCGGCTCGTGTTGGCGTTGGCAGTGCGACCGTACCGCCTATGTTCGCGCTCACGGAGTCGGGTGATACAGTACCGCCCTGTGCATCTAACCGGATTGTACATTGTCCCAAACTGACCGTTATAACAACTGTTCCATTTCTTTGCAGCGATGTGCCGGCTTGCGGGTTTTGACCGATTACTTCATCTCTGGGTCTGTCGCTAACGCCTTCGCTAATCATTACATCAAGCCCAAGTCCGGAAAGTGTAGACCTCGCATCACTGCGCTGCTGCCCTACGACATTTGGTACCTGAATCAATGCTTGATTGCTGTTAACACTGATAGTGATTACTGCACCTCTGCGTACGGCCGATCCCGCTTCTACGTTTTGAGTCACAACACTTCCGGCAGGTACGCCATCGACGTTGACATACTCAACCTCAACCGCTAAACCGGCAGCAGCCAGTATCGCTCTTGCCTCTTCCTCTGTCATGCCGACAACATCAGGCATATCAAAGTCCATACCGCCGAGACTGACGATTATAGTCACTTCCGTACCCGGAAATGCAGGTGTTCCTCCGACCGGGCTTTGCGAAATAACTATACCTGCCGCCACTGTCTCGTCATGCTGCTCCAGAACAACTACAATCATACCTTGTAGTTCAAGCCGCTCTATTGCCGCTTCCTTAGTTCTGAACTGAACATCGGCGATGAAAAACCTGCCCTCCGCATCAGTCAATAGTAAGTCTACAGCCGCGCCACCACTGATCACGACTTCAAGTACAGAGTTCGCGGTTACTACACCCCCGGCTCTGATTGCTTGTGAAAGAATCATGTTGGCAGGGATATCGTCCGAATCCTCTTTTCCAACTATGGAAAGTAACAAATTGCTTTCCGCCGAGCGTTCTTCGGCGAAATTAATATCGAATCCTACGACCGACGGAACACGCGCCATACCTTCGGGAACGTTAAAATCTGTTATTCGATTTGATGAAAAACCGATGACTCCTGTTGCAAAAAGAAGTGCCAACGTCACAACAAAGCAAGCTGCGGCGGGTGTTGCGATTTTCATCCACAGCGGCCATTTCAACACATCTATTTTTTTAATCTTACTGAGCCTGCGTTCAAGCTCACCCTCTTCGTATAGTTCTTGTTCAAACGTCTGCGCATCCGGTGTGCGGTCTTCTATGCGTACGTTCATAGCATTTAGTACTGCTATCTCTTGATTTTCACTTAATTCTTTGGAATACTTCGTAATAGGTGTCAGGATATCCTTTTTCTTACCCTCAAAAAAGGCGCGGCGTTCCATTGCATCGGGCGGTGCAACACCTGTAATCATGCGATACAATGTTGCGCCTATCGCATATACATCCGTCCATGGACCGTGGTCACCGCGGCTCCGGTATTGTTCCTCCGGTGAATATCCGGGCTTAATAATAACTGTCAGGCTGCGGCTGTGGGAGGTTGTAGCAAAACGGGCTGCTCCGAAGTCAATTAACTTAACCTGACCGTCTTTTGTTATCATGATATTATCGGGTGCGATATCCCGATGTATTATTCCCTGTGCGTTTACAACTTGTAATGATTGTATTATTGGTGTAAGCAGTTTTATCGCTTCATCACCGGACAATTTGCCGGTTTCTTCAAGGTGCTTGGACAGTGTTTGACCATCCAGAAACTCCATCACGATATATGCGGTATTGTTCTCTTGAAAGCATTCAAATATACGTACAATACCATCGGTATTGCGAAATTGTGCCAGACGGTTTGCTTCCTCGACAAACTTGTCCACACCATCCGTAAACTGTTCTGCCTTTTCACCATGGAATATTGTAACCTGAGTTTGACCGGGCATACGGGTGGAAAACTCGCTCGGCAAGTATTCCTTGATAGCGACCTTCTGCTCCAGTATCGGATTCCAGGCAAGATATGTGACACCAAACCCGCCATAACCCAGAACCTTACCAATGATATATGTGCCCTTAAGTGTAGTGCCCGGCGTTATATGCAGTGCCTCTACCTGACTTTCATCATTTTCATAGCCGCAGAACGGACACATGTCGAGTTTTTCATCATATTTCTCAAAGCACCCGTAACACATCATTTTATTGTTATCTTTTTTCATATTTCCCGCCACCCTTTATACAAATATCTCTCCGTTTATGCCATATACTTACATTGTTAAAATAACACAAGTAGTTTTATTTTGATAAAACAGCTATTGCCGTGTAATTATCCATATCATTACCCTGTCCGTTTTTTTCAACCTCATCGGTCATCAGGTCGAGCCATTCTTTTGCCGTTTTGCTTTTCTTCAGATAAGCACACATTTTTTTCTCGCTGCATAATTCCCAAAAACCATCTGTACACAGCAGAAATGCCTGACATTCCGGTAACGGTATATCATCGGCAAGAGCATACTGAGGAGATTCCCATTCGATACCCATTGTGCGAAGCAAGCGGTTTCGATCGGGATGTTTATTTATATGCTTCTCCCTTATTTCGCCTGATACAACCAGCATTTCGACTACACTGTGGTCGCGTGTTCTTGTTTTTAACTTATTTTTATTAAAAAGATATGCTCTCGCATCACCCACGTGTCCTATTCTAACCAGCCCGTCAGCTACAAGAAGAGCAACACATGTTGTTTTCATATCATCAGATTTTCCGCCTTGTGATGTCTGTGCGTGCATAATATTGTTTTGTGCGTTCATAAAGGCGTCCGATAAAAAGATGTCTATATCTCCATCATAGTCGCTAAAATCCAAAACGAAACTTTCTGTCGCAAGTGCAGAGGCTACCTCGCCCTTGCCGTGCCCGCCCAATCCATCGGCGACCACAAACAGACTCCCGGCATCTGTTTCCAAAACAGCAACCGAATCTTCATTATTGTCGCGTGTACCGGTTTCTGAAATCAATGCGTAATCCATGTAAGTCACTCCGCGTTTTCTTCGTATTGTTATATCATAGCCGTTGCAATGACTGACAAATCTTGGATAACTATATCCGGCTGGCCCGGTTTATTGCGTTTGTCTGTGCATTTCTATATCTTGTAGAAGCGTTACGAAGAAATTTTGCATAATTATCCAAGGATGCAATCATCTTTTCGGATGTTGAACTTCTTTCGTTAACACGGTTCCATTGGGTATTAAACTGATTGAAATCCGCTCCCTGCCATGCCGCCCTCGACAAGGCGTTTACTTCATTGTTTGCCGAAGTCATTTTTGACCTATGACTTTTTATATAGTTCTCTATTGCTGTTGCAGCTCTTTCCAGCCTGTTTCTGTCTACGCTTATAAATGACATGCTCTTACCTCCTTATTTAAAGGCATCCGCCAGTTTTTCGTTTGTTGTTTCCGTCTGTACATATCCGTCGCCGACTTGATTTCTGAGAAATCTGACATAGTTGTCAACAACCGAAAACCGGTCATTTAAATATGCATTTCGCACAGATGAAAACGCAGCTCTGGCACGCTCCGATGCTTCTCCCCGCCATGCGGAAGCAAGCCCGTTCATTTCGGTCTCTACGGTGTTAAAATCGTTTCTTATTCCCGTGTTCAGGTTTGCTATGTTGTTTGCCGCTGCGGTTATAGCCGATGTATTTACCCTTGTTTGTCCAGACATGGCTTTAATACCTCCGTTTTAATCAAAATGCTGATAAAATCCGTTTATTTAAACAACCGGTGGTGTGAATCCGGGCGCGAGTGTTTTAGTGTCGAGATTATTAAGTGAACTTAACCCTCTGCTTAATCCCGTTCTGACCGTACCGAGGCGAGCTGCACATACGTCATTGCCGATGCCTTGAAAATCTCTGCGAATGCCGTTTTCAATGTCTTGCAATTCATTGATGATTTGACTAAGCTCCCTTGTTATGGCACTTATCTCACCATTTGCTCTTGCTGTCATTCTCTTTCCCCCTGTTTTTTTCAAGCAATTCTCACTGATTATTTGACGCTACCTTATAGTTGTGCAATCAGTTCCCGCTCCACTCTTGCAAACTCTGCAGAAGTTTCTCTGAGATATAGCTGTACTCTGTCTATTTGCTTGCTTCTGCCGATTTTAATATCAGTTCGCAGCAAATTAAAAATACCCAGAAGTCCAACCTCTCTATATAAACTGTTTAACCTTATATCCAATGAGGCGAGGCGATGATTTTGCCTCTCCAGCCGGTCGGCGTAGCCGTTTAGTTTTCTTGTGTCCACAGTAAGCTGCGGATTGTCGCTTGCTGCTCTATGACCGGCACTGAAGTTTTTATTCCACCAATTAGAGATTGCACCGGTCGCTCTGCCTATAACTGCTACGCCAATAATCAGCGTGCCGGTTATTCTTTTGTTAACTATCCGCATAGGAAGAAACGCTGTGCCGACAATCGCTCTTCCGACTATATATGCTCCGCCGGTGACGCTGCTGATAAAGCCCGGCGATGATGGGTTCCAAAAATTATCAACCCATCCCGATATATCATGCCCTCTTACATCGAAATTTTTAATAACATTTGATCCCGGAATATCTCCTTGAGCGACCAGTTGTGCATAACTTCTGTCAACAACTCTGTCCCACAAAGCCTTATAAGATGTTATTTTTCCTGCATTTGCATTAATCTCTTTTCTGTATACTCTCAAAAATCTATCATTAAATCCTACTGAATTAAAAACTACGCATTTAGATACACCAATACTTAAAAGAGCTACTGTTTGGGCTAATTGCCCACCTTGCGAATGTCCTGTTACCGAAACATTTCTGTAACCTTTGCCTTGTACATTTCTTTCCATAAAACCCAGTGCAGCTTCCTGTTGCATTGTTAACTCTTTGTACTTAGAAGAAACAACGCTTACAGTGTCTGCGTTGACACCAACGTTGGTGCCTTGAAAAGCAACAATAGCCTCTTTGTTTGGTGTTACGAATAATGTTGCGGAAAAACCTGTGTCGGGGTGTTTTTCTTGTGTGGCGATTTTTAAACTGCCTAAACCATTCGGGTCATTTCTAATTGCATCAAAAGTCGTTTGATAATCTCTGCGCTGTTTATCGGTTAAGCTTCCTGCATAATCTCTAACAAATTCTGCAAGTGTAACCCCTTGAGGCATAGGTAAAGGAAAATAAGTTAACTGGCTCAAAATCGCCATTTGGGCATCATTCAATTCCTACACCTCCAACTCTGTTAGCGAAGCAACCACTTTATTAATATCATTTTTGCAATTGTGATACCCCATCATTCTTACACTTCGGATTCCTGATTTTCATTCAACCATTTGACAACGTCCTTGTCTGCTTCATCGGAATATCCGGTAAATATCACTTTATCAATCCTATCGTGATTAAACAGATAGGTGAACTCATCGCTGATGTTCCCCTCGGGATACAAGCAGGCAACGTAGTCATACTCTACACCTGTTTCGGCGTGTGTTTGCTTGCGCCCGTAAATCATAATAGTTTTTTCGCCCTCCGTAAGGACGACTACAGAACCTAATGGTAAATACTCTTTCATAATGCGTCTCCTCGTATCATTTTATATATGGTTGCTTTTGCACAGTGCTACGCAGCCGCTTTGCCGGTGGCAACACCTGTTGCCGGAGCATTAACCGATGTGCTTGCAGAGCCGGCAACTTTTGTATAAATACCGGCTACGTTGTTTGATATCACATTACTAAAGCCCAAGCCATCCATTTTTATAGCACCAAACAAAGCTGATGCTTTATCCAGAAAAATCCAGTCAGCCATGAAATTACCTGCAATTCCCCCTGCAACATATCCAAGAGGAACGAAAACAATTGCTGCCGGTCCGGTTGCTTTCCCAGCTGCTGCTGCAATCTTACTGCCTTTTGCTCCAAATACCTTTTTGGCTGCTAAATGCGCAGCACCTGCCACGGCATCTCCGATGGCTTTTCCTAAACACGCGCCGACAGCCGCAGCATTG
Source organism: Oscillospiraceae bacterium (assembly GCA_009783555.1). Classification (GTDB taxonomy): domain Bacteria; phylum Bacillota; class Clostridia; order Oscillospirales; family Oscillospiraceae; genus WRMH01. Next base: position 12,431 of record WRDH01000022.1, on the reverse strand, counting down.
ACTACCCCACCAACCAGAGATGCAATTTTCATGGCGGTTATGATTTTCTCAATCAAGCCTAATGCTTTTGCCAGACTTGCAAGCCAGGGTGGTAAGGCTGAATATAATACTTCGGTTATATACATTATTATTCCTTGGACCAAATCGTGTACAAGACCATGCGTTTCCTCAGCCGCTTTTCCGATAGTGCCCCACTGCGATTGCGACTTTTCAATTGGTTTTCCCGCACCCCTGGGACCACCACCGCCGCTGCCACCGCCGCCTCGTCCTCTGCCGCCATAGCTAAAGCTGCCTCCGCTTGCAACACCAACACCTGCTCCGGCGTTGCTGCCGCCAACAAAACGAAATCCGTTACGGTCGTTTACATACGAGTTGTTTATCTCCCGCTCGGCGCGTACAAACTCATTGGCTGTCTCTCTAAGATATGCGGAGGCATTATCAATTTGCCGGTTTCGCCCGATTTTGATATCAGCTCGTATTAAGTTAAGCAACCCCAAAAGTCCGACCTGCTTATACAGTGTGTTTATCCGGGTATCCAAGTCGGAGAGCCGGTTGTTTGCTGCTCCTAAACGATTTGCATAATTATTAAGCTGTCTTGTGTCTACCTTTATACTCAAAGGTCACACCTCCTGCTGCGATTTTGTTCAGGGTTTAACGAATCAACCCCCGACAGAGAGCGGTGAGAAAGAGCCAAACCGCTCTCCGGGCAAACACGCAAAATCAATTGAATTCTCCCGAGAGATTGGTCACCGCTGTCTCTGTTTCAAAATAGCCGGAGTCTACATTCCTGCGAAGGAATTTTACATAACTGTCGATTACATCGTAGTAGGTTTGAAAATACTTCGCCGCAAAGGAGTCAAATGCCGAAATCGTTGCATTTGAAGCTTCGCCCTCCCATGTACTCGAAAGGCTTTTTACATTTGCCTGGCTGTCCTTCAGTTCGGCATCGAGCCTCTTGTTCAGGTTCTCTATACTTGTCGCTATCTGTGCCACTTGTGACGTATTTACACGAATTTGTCCTGCCATTTAAATCACTCCCATCTGTCTTAATTAGTCAGTTGCCTGACTTGCGCTATGTTATCATCCTGACGCGCTTTGTAGTTTGTCCTCTGTTTCATTAGTGCATCGCTGGCAGTTTTCAGCTTATCTGCCATCATTCTCAGCTCATCACAAAAGCCGTTGATTTGGTTGACAAAAGCCAGATTGTCTTCGCCCTCCCATGCTGAACCCATCGTCCCTGCTTCTTGAAGCAACTGTTGGTAGATTTGCGTGTAAGTTTGTGAATGGTCGGCAATCTTCTTCGAGACCTGCTCAAGCTGCTCGGGGGTTACACGAATAACTTTGCCCATGAATTTATGCTCCTTCCGAATAATTATTTATATCAGCATGATTTTGGAACCGTTTTTTATGCCAAGCTCCGAAACAATCATGTTAACATCATATATAATGCCGCTTTCTGCATCGCACAGGACAGCAGTGGCATCCGCCGAAAATTTGCCTTCCGTTAAGTCGCTCATAGCAGCAGTTATCAGTTGTTTTACTTCACTCATCCTGCTCTCATACGGGATAAAGACATCGAACTTTTTTTCCGCTGCAGGTATTGTAACTTCTATTAATGCTTTATTTATCATCATCATCCTCCACAACCCCGGAGTATAACAGCTTAACCTTTACCGCCTTGCCTTTTTGGAGCGCGTACCCGAATCCGGTCTCTATGTCATCACGCATTTCCGAAGTTGTTTTACTTGGCTTCATTTGATATTGCTCAGAAATGCCGCTACCCACCCATATGCCGTTATTGGGAGACACATGGCTCAAATACCATTTTTCAAATGAAAGCGAAGGCACATCCTTGACTTGCTCTGCGAATATTACAATTAGCTCGTATTTTACATCACCTTTTTCCAAAATCAGGCTCAAGCGTTCGTTTGCTTCCGCGGAAATCGCGTTCTTAAGTGCAGTAATGGAATTGATGATTATTATCTTCTTTTCATAAGCTTGCGGTGTATCACCTTTATCTAGTGCTTCCTTATAAGCGTTATGTCTTTGAACAACTATGTCAAACAATGCCGTAATCTCAGCTTCAAAATCCTTTGCACTTTGATAATATGCCAATGGCTCCGTGTTTTTGTCCGTCAGTGATAATGCTCCGTCAAAAAAGGTAACATCATAGGAATAGCTTTCAGCGTAAAGCATTGCTAAATCGTAAACGAACATCTGACACTCATCTCCGGCAGACATGACCGTGTTAATATAGTGCTGTCCGAATGGATAGTAATATATATGCAATGAGTTATTTTCAACTCCGATTGGTACACTCCATGTTTTTTTGCTGTCGATATACTCTGACAGGAATTCTATATCGACTCTTTCGGGCAGGATTGGAATCCTTGGCGCGGACATACCCTTCCATTGTGCATTCAGGCGGTTGCATTGTTCCTGCAGGAATGTATATGGTATCGGATCTTCTGTGATATGCGCGATTTGAAATTCATATAACTCGTCCAGTTTAACCAATCCGCGTCCCTTGTGCTTGGATGGGAAAAGCCCGTCTGTTTTTCCCAGTATTGTTGAATAATCCGCCTCATCGTTCATTTGTAAAACATATAATTGTCTGAAATTTTGGAGCATTCTGAAACGTACCGCGCCGGTACCGAGAGCAGTGAGAATAAAATAAACTCCGTATTTCGTACCCTCCCGGGTCAGATATGATATCGCTTCTTCTTTTTCCTCATATGTTTCAATGAATGCTGCGAAATTGCTGACTATAACCACTATGTTCGGCAATGCTTCACCTGTAGCTGATATATACGAGTTATAATCACCGCCGTAGTCCGTAAACAATCTTACCCTGCGGTCAATTTCAGCCTTGAGCATCTTCAGCAGATTATTGATTTTTTCGCTTTCATGCGAGAAAACAACATCACCGGTATGGGGGGCTTTTGCGAATGCCCGCAGTGTTTCCGAAGCAAAATCCAAAAGGTATAGATTGAGTTCATCCGGAGTATGAGTTGTAATCATCGAATAGATAATTGTGTTAAGGAATGTTGCTTTACCGCTTCCCGCCGCTCCGTATATAATCACATTTCCTTCCTGCGAAACAGGCACTCGCAGAACGCACTGACGTTGCATAGCCGGGTCATCGTACTCGCCGACAATCGGGTTAAGAACATAAGGCTTTTCAATTGCTCTACCATGTTTTGTAATTACATTGTCAAGCAGTATCATTGCCGGTATCGGTTCAAGCCAGAGCGGTTTTATTATTATTTTTTCTTCCAGTGCAATGTTGCATAGGTACTCCGTGATTACATCAAGTTGTTTTGGCGGATTGGCGTTAACGCTTTTTTTGTTAGCGGGCTTGAGTTCTCTTATCGGGCGGCCGTTTCTGTCGATAAAAACAACACTGTTATCTTTTTCAACAAGCACCTTTTCGGACGGATTATATGGTGCACCTGCCCATGATGATTGTCCCATTTCAAAAAGCTCGTTGTAACCGACTTGCAGGTAAAAACGCCCTGTATCGGTTAACTCCGCGGCATCGGGTCTCTTGAGCATATCCATACTGTCTGCGCGTTCTTGAACCTTCAAGCACACACGAAACTTACTGTTACTCCAAATCTGGTCATCAACAACTCCGGCCGGCTTCTGTGTGGCAAGAATCAAATGTATCCCGAGGCTTCGTCCGATTCGTGCGGCACTTACAAGCTGCGTCATAAACTCCGGTTGCTGCGTTTTAAGCTCTGCAAACTCGTCGGATATAATGAACAGGTGTTGCAAGGGTTCATCGACAACCCCTTCACGGTAAAGCCGTTGATATTTGTATATATCGATGTTACTGACACTGATTTTCTTGCCGGCATCTGCGAAAATTGCCTGTCTACGTTTTAGCTCACTTTCGATTGAAATAAGAGAGCGCTTTATTGCGGCACCGTCCAGATTTGTGATTATACCTGCGGTATGCGGCAGTTTCTCGAAGGATTTAGCCATACCTCCGCCTTTATAGTCAATCAAGATGAATGCGACTTCATCCGGATGATAATTAACTGCAAGGGAGAGAATGTAAGCGATTATGAATTCGCTCTTGCCTGATCCCGTCATACCTGCAACCAAACCGTGCGGACCGTGAAAATTCTCGTGAAGATCAAGCCGGAATAACCCTCCAAGCGTATCAACTCCAACCGGAGCTTCCAGTGATTTTGTAGGATCATTTTCACTCCAGCGGGACAAGACATTTAGATGCTCTACCTTGCCAACACCATACATCTCAAGAAAAGTGAGCATTTTCGGCAGCCTGAATGAACCCGCCAAAGTATCCAAATGCACATTTGACAGTTTAATGCCTAATATATCAGGATTTACAGGAAGAAATATATCCGGATGAAATGATATGCTTTTTCCCGATATGTCATTTTTGTCAAACAGTTTCCCGCCATCAGCATCCAATTCAACTACGATAGAGCATTCCTTTGGAAGGTTTTGCAACTCATTGTAAAAATGTACAACGCTGAAATGTATGTTTCTTTTCTCTGCTTTGATCAGATTGAGCATTTCCACCTTGTCGGCAAGCGCCTTATCAAAAGCGAATATTACATAATACGGTACAGCTTCCTCAACTTCATCGTCTTTCATTTCCATCCGATTTTCAATTTCACGTTCAATGTACGCCGATACTTCCTTTGCTTCATTGCTATCGGTAGCTATAAATCTGAAACTATTATCATTACTCCAAACATGAGGCAGCCACTTGGTAAACTCAAAGTCTTTTTCATCCTTTTTGTTATACAGAAGCACTAACTTGACCTCGTCATAACTATATAATGAAGCCAGTTGAAAAATCAGGCCTTTTGAAAACTCAAATGTTATTTTTCTGTCTCCGATAACACCGGAGATATGATGTTCAAAAAGCGACAGAGTGATAGGAACATTACGAAGCTCCTTTGGTCTTTCGCACAACGCATATAAATCTTCTTGCAGATTATCTTCATCAATAGTGAATTTGCGTTCGGAAAAAGATATTTCCGCAACTAAAAAGCTGTTTCCGGTACCGACACGCAGAACCAAAAAGTCGTTTTGCGATAAACCGCGTTCCCATAGATTACGCTGTACGTTCTCAATGCGTGTTACACAATCTCCAATTGTAATATAATTCTCACGCAGTATTTCTTCCTGATTTCTGCATTCTTCGTTAAACATAAGAGCGACACGTTCAAGATAGGCTTTATACTTTTTTTGCCTCTGCGCCTCTTTTGCAATTTTTCGCCGTTTTTCGTATCTTTTTGAAAGAATAGGCCACAGCACCGTACCGAGCAGCATACTTGCGGACATTACTATTGACGGCATGGCGGCAGACATATTACCGTTTACCATGGCATTGTTTATCGCAAAGATAGCCGTTGCCATTGATGCCATACCCATGGTTATTGAAGGACCGATAACCATAATCATCGGCATTTCCTCGCCGGCTGCGTTTTGCGGCGGGGAATCTATTTTGAATACGGCACTTTCGATATCACGCTTAAATCTGGGTGAACGGTAGAAGTAGTTAGTTTTTGATTCCTCGTCTGTTTCATCATCATCGTCATCATCGTCATCGTAATACTCGACCGGTTGGCTGACAAACGGCAGCAGCCTGTCAGAGATATACCGTATACTTTTATCCGGGTTATTGATTGCGATAAACGCATTCCCGACAATGATTTTAAAGCCCATCAGGTAAATAATGTCACCTGTTTTCAGGTTCTGTTTTTCAACCCGCGTGCTGTTTACGAAGGTTCCGTTAGTACTCCCGTTATCGCGGATGCTCCATATTCCGCTTTGGTAAACCAGTGTCGCATGATTGCCGGAAATAAACTCGTTGTCGACTATAATGTCGTTATTATCACTGCGCCCGATGCTGATTTCGTCATCTTTATTAACCTGATATTTCTTAAAAACCTGCCTGTCATTTGTATTTGCTTCCGAAAACACATAAGCTTCCGTACTGTCATCATTAATACCGAGAACATAAATACAAGATGGTCTGAGTACAGTGTTCTTGACTGCACCTTGCTCTCCATCTATTACCGTGACTCTGCGGTTCGATTTGAGAACCCACTGACCGTTGATGGCTTCAATGCTGATTAGTTTTGATGTTGATGCTAAGCTATTATCACATAGCCAGAACTGACCTCTTATTTTCTCGGGCAGTGTTATTGAGTTAATTTTCTCGCGTGTGATCAGTGTAACTATCATTATTTGTTTCTCTTTTTATTAAAATTATTTCAATCGAAAGTAACCGGTCGATCTTCGGTGCATAAGAGCACAAATCTTATTTCGCATAACAATCGGGATTATACTGTTTTCATCACTTGAATAACACAGGGACGGCAAAATTGGCTCATTACACATCAAAATCGGGCATCGTCTTTTCTTTTTTTGTTTTTTTTGTGCAGTTGAGTGTGTTATAATACCCGAAGCCATATGACAGACATCACATATTTTTCAGGGGGGCCTATGCATATCGCTGTCTGCGACGACCAAATCGATGTTCTTGAGCAAGTTTCTAATCTGGTAGAGACTATATCGCCAACAAATTCTGTAATACCATATAATACAATTAATAATCTGCTTATAGCGGTTAAAGACGGCATCCTTTACGATGTCGTTATTATGGATATTGACTGGGAGGATGAAGACGATGGCATGGATTACGCGGCAACATTACGTGAACTCTCCCCGGATACAAAAATAATTTTTATGACCGGTTTTCAAGAAAGGTATGCGCAACAGATTTTACTCAAGCCTTCTAATCTTTGCGGTTTTATTTCTAAGCCTATCGATAGAAATTTACTGGCAAAATACCTAAACAAAGCCGACACCGAAATCCGAAGAGAAAAGGAAAAAAAACTTACAGTCAGCTTTGGCGGTATCGTGTCGGCTTTTGCGCCGGAAAATATTTACTTGCTGGAAAGCAAAGGGCATGCAGCAACAATACACACATCGGAGGGCAAGCAGCGCTGCTATGAAAGGCTTGAAGCCTTAAAGGAACGTTTGCCGCCTCAATTTGTGTATACACATAAAAGCTTTTTAGTTAATATGGATTTTATTAAGAGAATAGAACGCGACAGAGTTTTGCTGCTAAACAACGTGGAAATTCCTGTTAGCAAAGGGAAGTACACAATGCTGAAAAAGACATACTTCAGCTATATAAGCAGCAGCTTGTAGGGCAGGACAGGGGGACGGTTCATCCGTCTTCGGCAGTTGTATGTAAGGGAGAGAAACTTTGATTCCTAATAGTATATTTTTAATGTTAATGTGGTTTCCCGGATTGGTTTTGTTTTTTTATACTGCAACAGCGTTATTAACGCCAAAATACAAGCTGCGTTATTGTATATTATTCCTTACTCCTTTATGGATTGTTCTAATGATCATTAGAATTTACCTGACAGAAATAATTACCGATCCGATCGGACAATCTGTACTGCTCATTGGAAACACAATAATCGTTGCTTCAGCATTCTTTGTTTGCATTGTAATCACATGCCGTGAAAAGATACTAAGAAAGCTGTTCGTGACAATAATCGTTTATGCAACTCTTGTCTTGGCAGAATTTTTAACTATCAGTGTTTTTGCTTTTGCTTTAGGGGAAGACTTATCAATTGAAGTTAATACATTAAACTTGGGCGGGCTGTTGTCGGTGCTGCTTGTTCAAGCAGCTTTATGCTCTGTGCTTATCATTTTCTGGAACCGGAAAAAAATAGAGACAAGGGAGGATTTTATAGGATTTGGATTGTTTCTGTTGCTTCCGCTTAGTCAGATATTATTATTAAACGGCCTCATTTCTATATCTATGCAATACGGGTATAGCTACTCACCGGCTGTCTTTGCAGGCGCAATAATCGGGTTTTTTGCAAATTTAGTTCTGTTGCGTTTATTATTCACAAATATGGAAAAGCATGCGCTGGAAATCCGTTTAAAGGGTTTTGAGCATATGCAAGAGCTTGAACGCGCACGTTTTGAGGTTATTGAAGCAAAGCAGTTAGAGCTTGCCAAGATACGGCACGATTTCAACAATCAGCTTGTCACGGCATACCGGCTCGCAGAGCAAAATAAGCATGGAGAAGCAGCCGGAATGCTTGATGCACTTTCAGCCGCATTAGCAGAAACACAGGAGAAAACATTTTGTGCAAATCATGTCGTAAACGTTATACTCGCAGAAAAACAAAAGATATGCGAAACCGCCGGTATAACTCTGGATACAAATGTAGCACTTGAGGAAAATTGCGGGGTAGAACCATTGCACCTTTGCAGTGTTTTTTCAAACTTACTCGATAATGCAATCAATGCATGCCGGGAAATACCGGATAGCATTATCAAGATATCCGCTCTTCAAAGAGGCGACTACATTCATATTAAATGTGTAAACCCGATACCGGAGGCAGCTAAAAACGGGAGTGGATATGGTACCCGTATACTGGCAGATATTACCGAGAGATACGAAGGCGCATACAACGCAGAAACTATCGATGGGCAATACAGCGCAGTCATATCCTTGTTGAGTTGTCGTGTCGGGGTGACGGTTCATCTTTCTTCGGCTGCAGCATGTAAGGGAGGTATTGTTTGATCCCTAATAGTATATCATTAATATTGATGTGGTTTCCCACAGTGATTCTGTTTTTTTATACTGCAACATCATTATTAACGCCAAAGTACAAACTGCATTATTGCATATTAGCTTTTTCTCCTGTGTGGATTGCGTTGATGAGCATTAGGCTTTTTCTGGCGGAAATAATCGCCGATCCGATAGGGCAATCTCTGCTGCTCATTGGAAACACAGCTGTTGTTACTTTAGTACTCTTTATTTGCGTTTCAATCGTATGCCGTGAAAGGATACTAAGAAAACTGTTTACAACTATAATTGTTTTAGCAGTTCTTACACTGGCAGAATTTTTAACGATCAGTATTTTTGCATTCGCCATAGGGGAAAACTTTTCAGTTGAAATAAACATATTAAACTTGGGTGAGCAGTTGTCGATGTTGCTTGTCCAAGCAGCTTTTTGCTCAGTGTTAATTGTCTTCTGGAATCGGAAAAAAATAGAAACCAGAGAGGATTTTATAGGCTTTGGGTTATTTTTGCTGCTTCCGCTTAGTCAGATATTACTTTTAAGCGGTCTCATTTATATATCTATCCAATACGGTTATAGCTACTCACCGGCTGTCTTTGCAGGTGCAATAATCGGGTTTTTCGCAAATTTAGTTCTATTACGTTTATTATTCACAAACATGGAAAAGCATACGCTGGAAATCCGTTTAAAGGGTTTTGAGCATATGCAAGAACTGGAACGCGCAAGGTTTGAGGTTATAGAAGCAAAGCAGTTAGAACTTGCAAAGATACGGCATGATTTCAACAATCAGCTTGTCACGGCATACCGGCTCACAGAGCAGAATAAGCATGGAGAAGCAGCCGGAATGCTTAATGCACTCTCAGCCGCATTAGCAGAAACACAGGAGAATTAAACTTCCTATGTACTCTTGCCGCGCCCTTTGACGTCAAACACTTTTTCAATGCGTCCATCCCGTACTCCGTAAGCTATGTCATACAGGTTTATAGTTGTGCAGCAGTGACTTGGTATGAACATAACTGTATCCTTTACATTAAGTTCGATGTCAGGTTCGCTGAGTCTGCAGTGTTCTTCACTGAGCTTGATTGCTTCTGCATTCAGCCCTATCAACAGCGGATTGCCATTGTCTGTTGAGAGGCTCTTTAGTCCGCCATCCAGTACCGCTACTCCCTTGTGTGTTGATATTACTGTACACATTATATATATAGCCTGCTCGAAAGGGAGCTCCAATGTGTTATAGCGCGCATCCATATATATGTAAGAACCCGCTTGTAATTCTGTGTATAAATTGTTGATACATGTCAAGTTAAAAGTACCCGAACCGCTGCCGGAGATTTCCTTCACCGGTATATTGTTTTGTTCCAGGAAACTCTTAAAACCACCCACATATGATAACAGCTTCTCAACGCCTTCGCTACGTATTTGCACTTCGGGTTTTAGTACGAGCTGCCCTTCATATGCTTGAATACCATCGAATACGAGATACGGTGATTCCATGACTGCACGTGCCACATCCAGACCTTCTTCATAACTTCGAACACCGCATCGCCCCTGCCCGACATCCAGCTCAACAAGCACACGAAGCGTAGCCCCGTGTTTGGCACAGGCATTGTTTAAGTCAAGAACATTTTCAACATTATCAACGGCAACAGCCATGTAATGTATACGTCCCGCCAATTTTGCAAGTTTATCCAGTTTCGCAGGAGCAACAATTTGATTAGCTAACAGTATGTTTTCAACACCGGCATCGGCAAGAACTTCAGCTTCGCTTAATTTTGCGCATGTTATACCTTTTGCACCTGCTTTCACTTGCATAAGCGCGATTTCAGGTATCTTCGCCGTCTTAAAATGCGGACGCAGAGATACATTATTGTCTTTCGCAAACGCACTCATTGTTTGAATATTGCGCTCCACCGTGTCCAAATCAATCAGGAGTGCGGGTGTTTCGATATTCTCATCAGGATTTAGTTTAAATTCTTTTACTTTCATTGTGTTATCTTTATCTTCCTTCTTAACAAGACAGATGAACCGTCCCCCTGTCTTAATCTCCTGTTACTCTTTCTAATAAAACTGATGTAATAGATCTACCACAATCTAAACTATTTTTTATTGCTTCTTCTTTTGTGGCTCCAAAAGAAAACATATCAAATTGTCTATACTTTCGAGTTTCATATGTTTCTCGTCGAATAAAAGTTTTCACAGTATACCAATCATTATAATCATTATCTGTATTTAAATCAGGAGGTGCTAATGTATTGATTATACCATATCTTTTATTTTCATTTTTTAATTGAACTTTAAAATCATCAGGTACATCTTTCATTTTTTTTGATTTAAAATCACATAAAATTAATTCAAAATTATCTATTGTTATAGAATTATTGTTTTTTTCAAATTTTTCCTTAATTAATTGGACTTGTGTTGCTTTTGCTTCATTAAGTTTATCAACAGCTATTTGAGCTGCCTGTTCAGTCGAATAATGATTATGTTCCCCAAATGGACAATTTCCGGGTTGATTCATACATTTTCCTACTGCTCCGGATATAGGATTTACATGCCATCTTTCTATTAAATGATGATTATCATCTGTTGAATAAGCGCGCTGATTTTCTTGTTCTGCACATTTTTCAACTTTTCCACCCGGGCGCATATTAAATTTTTTCCTGACTAACCCAGCGATGTATTTTAAAATTTTAATCATTTATCGGCCTCCAACCCAATGAAATAAGAAATGATAATAAGATACTGCTCGATATTTGCTATGAAGATCATTGATTATTATACATTGAGGTATGTACTTAATGCAATCATTTGTCACTTTGTCTTTTGTTCCGAAAATGCAACAAGACAGATGAACCGTCCCCCTGTCTTGTGTCTTGCTCCGCATCAAATCTTTATTCTTGCGATTTTGCCCCATGGGGGATTTACGCGCTCATTTGTCAGCAGCCATAGCACGGGGATGCCGCTTGCCATTTTTTCATCCGGCCAATTGCCGTGTCCGTCCGTAAGAATAATTATGCAGGCGGGTGGTTCGTTTCTCAACTCCTTATTCACATACTCAAAAATGCACTTGAAGCTTGTTCCGCCGCCGCCTTTTGGTTTTATCTTAAGTAAGTCATCCACGTTAGCAAAGTCGACAGGGGGGACTACTTTATATAGGAAAAATCCGAGTTTACCGCACAACTTACCGTCAAACTGCTCGATAGAACCCTTTACCTCCGAGAAAACTGTAGTAACCGTTTCTTCGTCCATGGACCGTGATGTGTCAATCATAAAAAGAATATCCTTTACATATTCCTCTTTTTCATTAAAATCGGGCAGGAAAAAGGGGCTTTCGTCAAATCGCCTGTCAGGTGGTGTAAAGGAGTAATCCGTAATCTCCTCCTGAACAAAAGTGTTCAATATCGTGCGCCAATCGAGTTGAGGTTCTCTGAGTTTCCGCAAGATGCGGTCAATAAGCTCTTTGGAGTAATTGCCGATGCACTGTGCGTTTATTCTGGCTTCTTCCACTTCCGCAGCTACATAGATATGCTGATCCCATTTCTCTTGAAACTCCTGCGCCTCATCTTCATCCAAGGTGTTCCATTTGCTGTGGTCATCTTTGAAGCCGCCTAAGCTTGCGTCGTTAAATCTGCCCCTGCTATTTCCGCTGCCACCTCCGCCGGCTTCCGGGATTTTCATCCTCTGCCGCTTTGGCAGCATTTCATAAACCTCTTCAGCCGTAAAAAGATGTCCCTCCTGACCCGTTGGAGTCAGATGCATCGCTTTACCGAAACCTTTAAGCACTATCGGAGCTGTCCGGTTCATTGACTTCATAATATTGGAATTTAC